>JAKDNL010000822.1 GCA_030451825.1 Pseudonocardia sp.
CTGACCCGTGCGTGGAAAGCGTCGCCCTGGCAACGATTTCCGCGCACGACCCTTTCGAACCGAGGAGTCGCCGTGCCCGATGTCGTGTTCTCCGTCGACCAGGCCCGCTCGATGCGGGACCAGGCGGTGCCCGGTCACAACCGCTGGCATCCCGGCATCCCGCCGGCGGTGACCGTGCGGCCCGACACCACGATCCGCGTCGAGTGCCGGGAATGGACCGACGGCCAGATCGGGAACAACGACTCCGCGAACGATGTGCGCGACGTCGACCTCTCCGGCGCGCACATGCTCTCGGGCCCGATCGCGATCGAGGGCGCCGAGCCGGGGGACCTGCTGGTCGTCGACATCCTCGACCTGGGCCCGGTGCCGCAGGAGACCGGCGACAAGCCGGGTCAGGGCTGGGGCTACACCGGCATCTTCTCCAAGGCCAACGGCGGCGGGTTCCTCACCGACACGTTCCCGGACGCCTACAAGGCGATCTGGGACTTCTCCGGGCAGAAGTGCACGTCGCGGCACGTCCCCGGGGTCAGCTACACCGGGATCACCCACCCCGGCCTGTTCGGCACCGCCCCGTCGCCGGAGATGCTCGCCCGCTGGAACACCCGGGAACGGGCCCTGATCGCCACCGACCCGGACCGGGTGCCGCCGCTGGCGTTACCGCCGCTGGAGGAGGGCGTGCTCGGCGGCACCGCCACCGGCGACACGCTGGCCGGGATCGCCCGGGACGGCGCCCGCACCGTCCCGCCCCGGGAGAACGGCGGCAACCACGACATCAAGAACTTCACCCGCGGCTCGCGGGTGTTCTACCCGGTGCACGTGCCCGGCGCCCTGTTCTCCGGCGGCGACCTGCACTTCTCCCAGGGCGACGGCGAGATCACGTTCTGCGGCGCGATCGAGATGGGCGGGTTCATCGACTTCCACGTCGACCTGATCAAGGGCGGGATGGAGACCTACGGCGTCACCACGAACCCGATCCTGATCCCGGGCAACGTGGAGCCGCGCTACTCGGAGTTCCTCACGTTCATCGGGATCGGCGTCGACCACACCAGCGACACCCAGCTCTACAACGACGCCACCGTCGCCTACCGCAACGCCTGCCTGAACGCCGTCACCTACCTGCAGAAGTTCGGCTACTCGGGCCCACAGGCCTACCTGCTGCTCGGCTCGGCGCCGATCGAGGGCCGGGTCTCGGGCGTCGTGGACATCCCGAATGCCTGCTGCTCGCTCTACCTACCCACCGCGATCTTCGACGACGACATCCTGCCCTCGTCGTCCGGCCCGGTGTCGAAGGACCGCGGCAACTGCGCGGTGAGCTCGTGAGCGGTCGGGACGCGTCCTACGAGGTGCACGAGATCCCGGACTTCACGCTCGAGTGCGGCCTCACGCTGCGCCCGGCCCGGGTGGCCTACCAGACCTACGGGGAGCTGAACGCCGAGAAGAGCAACGCGATCGTCTACCCGACCTGGTACTCCGGGCGGCACTGGGACAACGAATGGTTGATCGGCGAGGGGATGGCGCTGGACCCGGCGCGCTGGTTCGTGATCGTGCCGAACATGCTGGGCAACGGGCTGTCGTCCTCGTCGTCGAACACCCCGCCGCCGTGGGACCGCGCCCGGTTCCCGCGGATCACCGTGCGGGACAACGTCGAGTCGCAGTACCGGCTGGTCCGCGACGTGTTCGGGATCTCGACGCTGCCGCTGGTGCTGGGCTGGTCGATGGGCGCGGGACAGACCTACCAGTGGGCGGCCAGCCACCCGGAGATGGTGCAGCGGATGCTGCCGTTCTGCGGGTCTCCGCGCACCGCGCCGCACAACCAGGTGTTCCTGGACTCGCTGCGGGCCGCGCTGAGCGCCTCGGTCGGGTTCGACGGCGGCTGGTACCCGCCCGACCGGTGGCCCGCGGGAGGTCTGCGCGCGTTCGCCCGGATCTACGCCGGCTGGGGGTTCTCCCAGGCGTTCTACTGGGACGAGTGCTGGCGCGAGCTGGGTTTCACCTCGCTGGAGGACTTCGTCGTCGGGTTCTGGGAGGACTTCTTCCTCGACGACCGGGACCCGGGCAACCTGCTCACGATGCTCGACACCTGGTGGAACGGCGACGTCGGCACGACACCCGGGTTCTCCTCCACCGAGGAGGCGCTGGGCTCGATCCGGGCGAAGGCGATCGTGATGCCGGCCGAGAAGGACCTCTACTTCCCGCCGGAGGACGAGCGGTGGGCGGTCTCGCACATGCGCGACGCCGAGCTGCGGGTGATCCCGGGCGTGTGGGGGCACTTCGCCGGCGGCGGGAAGAACCCGACCGATACCGCGTTCATCGACCGGGCGGTCGCCGAGCTGCTGGCGGCAC
>JAKDNL010000188.1 GCA_030451825.1 Pseudonocardia sp.
CGCGACGCCGCCACGGGCGCGGACGTCGTGCTGGACGGCGTCGTCGGCATCTCCGGGCGTCTTGGCCTGCGGGAGCCGGCCGCGACGCTGGTCGCCGATGCCGACCGCGCCGGGGTGCCGGTGATCGCGGTCGACCTGCCCAGCGGCGTCGGCACCGACACCGGGGAGACCGCCGGGCCGCACGTGAACGCCGCGGCCACCGTCACGTTCGGTGCCCGCAAGCCGGTGCACGCGCTGGCCGCGCCGCTGTGCGGTCCGGTGCACCTGGTCGACATCGGGCTCGAGGAGTACCTGCCCGAGCCGCACGCCCACCTGCTCTCCGACGCCGACGTCGGCGCCCTGTGGCCGGTCCCCGGCCCGGCCGATGACAAGTACACCCAGGGCGTCGTCGGGATCGCGGCCGGTTCGGCGACCTATCCCGGTGCGGCGGTGCTGGCCACCGGGGCGGCCGCGCTGTCCACCTCGGGCATGGTCCGGTTCGCCGGGTCGGCCGCCGACGAGGTCCGCCGGCACTGGCCGGAGATCGTGGCCACCGGCGCGATCGCCGACGCCGGACGCACCCAGGCCTGGGCGGTCGGGCCCGGTATCGGCACCGGGGACACCGGCCGGGCCCTGCTCGAGGAGGTACTCGACCGCGACGTCCCGCTCTGTGTGGACGCCGACGCCATCACGCTGCTCGCGAAGCACCGGGACCTGCGGGAGCGGATATACGGACGTCCGATCGTGCTCACCCCGCACGCCGGGGAGTTCGCCCGGATCGCCGGCGATGTCGGCACCGACCGGGTCGCCGCCGCCCGCCGCGCGGCCGCCGATCTCGGGGTGACGGTGCTGCTCAAGGGCAACGCGACCGTCGTCGCGGACCCGGACGGGCGGGCCCTGATCGACCCGGCCGCCGACGCCTGGGCCGCGACCGCCGGGTCCGGGGACGTGCTCACCGGCGTGCTCGGCGCGCTGCTCGCCGCCGGGCTGGAGCCGTGGTGGGCGGCCGGCTGCGCGACGCTCGTGCACGCCCGCGCGGCGACGACGGCGTCGCACGAGTTCGGCCTTCCGTCCGTCCCGGTCCCGGCGTCGCGGATGCAGGCGGCGATCCCGGAGGCGGTCCGCCTCGTCCGCGCCACCCGGAACTGAGACGACCGTCACAGGGTCCGTGACCACCTGGTCACCCCGGGCCGTCGACGAGAAGATCTTGGTCACGGCCCGTCACGACGCCGTGCGGACGCCGGTAGATGCGATGATCCGGTGCGTGACCGTGCCCAGCCACTCGGATCAGGCTCCCGCGCCGCGTGCCGAGGCGGTCGTCGACCTCGACGCCGTCCGGCACAACGTCGGGTTGCTGTCCGGGATCGCGGACCGGTCCGGCGCCGCGACGATGGTTGTGGTCAAGGCCGATGGGTACGGCCACGGCGCGGCCGAGGTGGGCCGGGCGGCGCTGGGGTCGGGCGCGGCGTGGCTCGGCGTGGCCACCCTGGAGGAGGCCGCGGCGGTGCGCGCCGCCGGGATTACCGCGCCCCTGCTGAGCTGGCTGCACGTGCCGGACGAGGACTTCGACCCGGCCGTCGCCGCCGCGGTCGACCTGTCGGTCTCCTCCCGCGAGCACCTGGCAGCCGTGCTGGCCGCGGGCCGCCGGACCGGGCGTGCGGTGCGGCTGCATCTCAAGGCCGACACCGGGCTCGGCCGCAACGGGGCCCAGCCCTCCGAGTGGGCCGGGCTGGTCGACGACGCCGCCGCGGCCGCCGCGTCGGGCGAGGCCGAGATCGTCGCCGTCTGGTCGCACCTGGCGCGGGCCGACGAGCCGTCGCACCCGACGCAGGACGTCCAGGCCGCCGCGCTGGACCTCGCATGGCGCCACGTCCGTGAGCGCGGGTTCACCCCGCTGCGCCACCTCGCCAACTCCGCGGCCACGATGACCCGCCCCGACCTGCACCTCGACCTGGTCCGCCCCGGGATCGCCGCCTACGGGCTGGACCCGATCGCGCAGCCGGCCGACAGCCCGCTGCGCCCGGCGATGACGCTGCGGGTCCGGGTCGCGCTGGTCAAGCAGGTGCCCGCCGGGCACGGGGTGTCCTACGGCCACGAGTGGACCTCGACCGCCCCGGCCACGCTGGCGCTGATCCCGGCCGGGTACGCCGACGGGGTGCCGCGCCGGCTGAACAACGCCGGCCGGATGCGGGTGCGGATCGGTGACACGATCCGCCCGGTCGTCGGCCGGGTGTGCATGGACCAGGTCGTCGTCGACTGCGGTGACGTGCCGGTGCGGGCCGGGGACACAGTCGAGCTGTTCGGCACCGGCGACGGCGACAGCCCGACCGCGCGGGAGTGGGCCGACGAGCTGGGCACGATCCACTACGAGATCGTCACCGGGATGCGCGGGCGGATCCGGCGCACGGTCCGTGGCGACGGCCCCCCGACCGCGGCCGGGACCGTCGGCAACGGCAACGGGAACGGCGCCGGGACACCGGCCGGACACGTCGGGAGCGGGCGATGGTGAGCCGCAAGGCATGGCATGCGGCGGGTGTGGCCGGAGGTGTCGCGAGCGCGGCCGGTGCGGCCGTAGGGCTCGGTGTGGCCGCGCACCGGCGTCAGATCGCCGCCGCCCGGCGCAGCCTGGCCACCGACATGGCCGAGCACGGCGGCACGCCGCCGATCGGCCTCGGCGAGGAGTGCTCGGTCACCGCGGACGACGGCGTGCGGCTCGCCTGCGAGGAGATCGAGACACCGGACGGGGAGAAGGCCGCGCTGACCGTCGTCCTGGTGCACGGGTTCGCCCTGGACCGGCGCACCTGGCAGGAGCAGCGGGCGTTCCTGGCCGGGCTGACCGAGCCGCGGATCCGGTTCGTGCTCTACGACCAGCGCAGCCACGGCCGCTCCGAGCGCGCCCCGCAGTCCAGCTGCTCGATCGAGCAGCTCGGTCACGACCTGGACGCGGTGATCCGTGCCCTGGCCCCCGAGGGCCCGCTGGTGCTGGTGTCGCACTCGATGGGCGGCATGGCCGTGATGGCGCTGGCGGAGCAGAACCCGGACCTGTTCCACGAGCGGGTCGCCGGGGTCGCGCTGATCTCCACCTCGGCCGGGGAGATGTCCTCGTCCGGGCTGCCCGGCACGTTCCTGTCCCGGCGCAACCCGCTCACCCGCGGGCTCGGGATGCTGGCCACCTGGCAGCCGGGGCTGGTGGAGACCGGTCGGCGCGCGCTGGGCGACGTCATCTGGGCGGTCACCAAGCGGTTCGCCTACGGCGACCGGCACGTCGACCCGCGGATGGTCGACCTGGTCGACACCATGATCGACTCGAACGCGGTGGGCGCGCTCACCGACTTCGTGGACACCCTCGGCACGCACGACCGGGTCGCGGCCCTGCCCGGCCTGTCCGGCTGCGAGGTGCTGGTGCTGGCCGGCGACGCGGACCGGATCATCCCGTATCGGCACAGCGAGGCGATCGCGGAGGCGCTGCCGACCGCACGCCTGGTCCGGCTGCCCGGCGTCGGGCACATGCCGATGCTGGAGCAGCCCGACCGGGTCGACGACGAGCTCGCCGACCTGATCGAGCGCAGCCTGGAACGCTCGCGCAGCGGCCGGTTCCGGCTGCGCCGCCCGCGCACCGGCGGGCCGGCCGCCGATGCGGACGCCCCGACGAAGGGTCGCGACGACGCCGGGCGCGGCAAGGGGCGGGCGCGGCGCCCGCGGCGGCGGGCGTGAGTAGCCCCGACGAGCGCGTGCTGCCCACCGTCGCCGACACCGAAGGACTGGGTGAGGAGCTCGGCCGGCAGCTCGGAGCCGGCGACCTGGTGCTGCTGGCCGGACCGCTCGGTGCCGGCAAGACGGCGCTGGTCCGCGGTCTGGCCCGGGGGCTGGGCGTGCAGGGCGCCGTCACGTCGCCGACGTTCGTGATCGCGCGCGAGCACCCGCCGTCCGGGGACGGCCCGGCGCTGGTGCACGTGGACGCCTACCGGCTCGGACTGGCCGAGGGCGCCGACGTGGCCGCCGAGCTGGACGACCTGGACCTGGACACCGACCTGACCCGTGCCGTGGTCGCCGTGGAATGGGGCACCGGCGTGGCCGACCGGTTGTCCGACCGAGCGGTGACGATCACCTTGGAACGACGTCCGGACGACACCCGACTGGCCGTTATCCGCCGGACGGCCCCCGAGTAGATCCTCCTGACGCTTGCTGCACACAGGTTCGGTGTGCTTCACATGTCGTACAACATGTGTGAAGTGCCCCGAACCTGTGTGCAGGGGAGATCCGGCTAGGAGCCGGCGGCCGGGCTCACAGGTCGGCGGCGGCCTGGTCGAGGCCGGCCCTGGTGGCCTCGACCAGGGTGTCCAGGTGCTCGTCGGTCGAGGTCAGTGGTGGGGAGAAGCCCAGCGCGGTGCCCATCGGGCGGATCAGCGCGCCACGCTCGCGGGTCGCGCGGAACACCCGGGCCGGCAGGTCCGGGTACTCGGCCAGGCGTTGCGGGTCCAGGCCCAGTGCGCCGAGCACGCCGACCCCGCCGCGAGCGTGCTCCACCAGCGGGTGGTCGGCCAGCCCGCGCAGCCTGTCCAGTAGCGCGGTCTCCAGCTCATCGGCCCGCGCCAGCAGCCCGTCCCGCTCGAGCAGCGCGATCGTGGCGCTGCCGGCCGCGCAGGCGGCCGGGTGACCGGCGTAGGTCTGGCCGTGCCGGAACACCCGGCCCGGCTCGTCCCAGAACGGGGCGGCGACCTTCCCGGACGCGACCACCCCGCCGAGCGGCTGGTAGCCGGACGCGACGCCCTTGGCGAACACCGCCATGTCCGGACGCACGCCGAACCGCTCCACCCCGAACCAGTCGCCGAGCCTGCCGAACCCGCAGATCACCGCGTCGGCCACGAACAGCACACCGTGCCGACGGCACACCTCGGCCGCGGCCTGGATGTAGCCCTCCGGTGGCGGCAGCACGCCGCCGGCGCCGATCACCGGCTCGCAGAAGAACGCCGCGACCCGCTCCGCGCCCACGTCGATGATCGTCTTCTCCAGGCCGGTGGCGTCGTCCCACGGCACTTGCAGCACGTCCAACGAACGGGCCGGCCAGCCGGTTGCCCGGGATCCCGGCCAGCGCGGTGCCCATCCCGTGCGTGCCGTGGTAGCTGTGCTCGCGGTGCAGTAGCACCGTGCGCTCCGGCTCGCCGACCGCGGAGAAGTACTCGCGGGCCAGCTTCGCCGCGGTGTCGATCGAGTCCCCGCCGCCGCTGGTGAAGAACACCTTCCCGTCGTCCATCGGGGCGCGTGCGGCGATCTCGTCGGCCAGCTGCAGCGCCGGTTCGTTCGCGAAGTCGGTGAACGTTGAGTAGGCCTCCAGCGTCGCCAGCTGCGCCGAGATCGCGTCGACGATCTCGCGGCGGCCGTGCCCGACGTTGGCGTACCAGAGGCTCGCGGTGCCGTCGAGATAACGGTTGCCCTCGCTGTCCCACACCCACACGTCCTCGCCGCGGGTGATCGTCACCCTCGCGTCGCGGACCGAGTGCATGGCGGCGAACGGGTGCCAGAGCGCGGACAAGGTTCCTCCCGGAAGGGTTGGTACAGAAGGGGTCGGTGACGGGTCATTTCCAGTGTGCGGGGCCGACCCCGGCGCGGGCGAGGGACTGATCCGGTCCGGATCAAGATGACAATCGACGCCGACGGTGTGTCCCACGGCCAGAACGGCACTGAGCCGGTGGCCTCGACGTTCCACTTCTGCGCCGAGAGGCACCGGCCGGGTCGTGCTCGGCGGGGCGCTCGTAGGCTCAACCGTGTGTTGGTACTAGCCCTGGACACCGCGACCCCGGTGGTCACCGCGGGTCTGGTCGACCTGCCCGCGTCCGGCGACGGGCCGTCGGTGCGGGCCGCGCGCAGTCACGACGGCCGCAAGCACGGCGAGCTGCTGATGCCGGCCGTGCTGGAGATCGTCGCCGAGGCCGGGGTGACGCTCGCCGACGTCGAGGCCGTGGTCGTGGGCTGTGGGCCGGGCCCGTTCACCGGGCTGCGGGTGGGCATCGTCAGCGCGGCCGCGCTCGGCGACGCGCTCGGGATCGGAGTGCACGGGGTGTGCTCGCTGGACGCGATCGCCCTCGCCGCCGCGGGCCGGTTCGCCCCCGCCGACGGCGCCGGGCCCTCCGCCCGGTCGGTCGCCGCGCACGACCGCCCGACGAACGGCGCCGCGGCCCCGCCCGGAAACCTGCTCGTCGTCACCGACGCCCGCCGTCGCGAGACCTACTGGGCCGCCTACGACCCCGCCGGCCGGCGTCTGACCGGCCCGTCGGTCGAGGCCCCGGCGGAGCTCCGCGAACGCCTGGACGAGCTGGCCGTGGGCCGTGTGGTCGGCGACGCCGCGTTCGCCGAGCGGCTCGGGCGCAGCGTCGGCGGGCCCGCGTCGCCGCCCCCGGACGGCCTGGTCGCGGCCGCGGCCGGTGCGCTGCTGGCCGGGACCGAGCCGGCCCCGCTGGAGCCGCTCTACCTGCGCAGGCCGGACGCCGTCGAGCCGACCGGGCGCAAGCGGGTCACGGCCTGATGGCCGGCCCGGCCGACCGGCCCGAGGTCACGCTGGGCCCGCTCTACCGCGCCGACGCGTCACGCTGTGCGGAGCTGGAACGGATCCTGTTCCCCGGCGACGATCCGTGGAGCGCGCAGGCGTTCCGGGACGAGGTCGCGATCGGGCACCCTTATCTCGCCGCCCGGGTCGGGCCGGAGCTGGTGGGCTACGCCGGGCTGGCGTTCGTCGCGGGGCCGCCGCGGGCCGAGGCCGAGGTGCACACGATCGGCGTCGACCCGGTGTGGCAGGGCAACGGGATCGGTCGCCGGCTGCACAACGCGCTGCTGGCCGTCGCCGACGAGGTGTACGCGACCGTGTTCCTGGAGGTCCGGACGGACAACGAGCCGGCCCAGGCCCTCTACGCCTCGACCGGGTTCACCGTCGTCGGGCTCCGCAGGCGCTACTACCGCCCCAGCGGCGCCGACGCCTACACGATGCGCCGCGACCCCGTCCCGGCCTCGTAGCCGTCCCGGTCGGGACGACGCCGTCAGGACGTCGCGGAGAGGTAGGCGAGCAGGCGGCGTTCGTCGTCGGTCAGGGCCAGGGTCCGCATCGGGAGGATCTCGCCGAGCTGGTCGGTGGTGCGGGCGCTCGCGATCGGGGCGGTGATGGCCGGCTGTGCGGCCAGCCAGGCCAGCGCGACCGAGGCCACCGGCACCTCGTGTCCGGCCGCGATCTCGTCCAGTCCGGCCAGCACGGCCTGACCGCGGGAGTCCAGGTAGGCCCGTGCGCCCTCGGCCCGGGGGCTGTCGGTGGCCGCTCCGCCGGGCCGGTACTTGCCGGTCAGGAACCCCTTGGCCAGCGCGTAGTAGGGGAAGCAGGCCAGCTGCTCGGACTCGATCAGTGGCGCCAGCACCGTCTCGAACTCGTCGCGCTCCATCAGGTTGTAGTGCGGCTGCACGGCGGTGAACGCGGTCAGCGAGTCCCGCGAGGAGATCTCCAGCGCCGAGCGGATCCGGTCGGCGGAGAAGTTCGACGCCCCGATCGCGCGGACCGAGCCGTCGCGGACCAGCGCGTCGAACGCGTCGAGGGTCTCCTCCTGGGCGGTGTCCGGGTCGTCGCGGTGCGCCCAGTAGAGATCGATCCGGTCGGTCCGCAGCCGGCGCAGCGAGTCCCGCGCCGCGGCCGCGATGTTGTCCCCGGACAGGCCCTTGCGGTCGGGCAGCGAGCCGACCTTCGTGGCCAGCACGATCCGGTCCCGGTTCCCGCGGGCGGCCATCCACTCGCCGAGGATCGTCTCGGACTCACCACCGGAGTTGCCCGGCGCCCGCCACATGTACGAGTCCGCCGTGTCGATCATCGAGCCGCCGGCGTCGACGAACGCGTCCAGCACCGCGAACGAGGAGTCCCGGTCCGCCGTCCAGCCGAACACGTTCGCCCCGAGACACAGCTCCTGCACCCCGGCAACGCTACCCACCTCCGTCCTGCAGGGATGTGGGGCCGCCCCCCGCTGCAGCCTGTGTGATCGGGGGATCGGTCCCGATCAGGGCCGCGTGCGGCCACGATCGGGACCCGACTGCCGATCACGCGGCAGGTCGCGGCGTCGATTCCCGGTCCCGGTCCCGGTCCCGGTCCCGGCTCCGCGCTGCAGGGTGCGGGGTCAGGCGGGCTTCAGGCCGGGGGAGCGGTCCTCGGTGACGAAGCGGGCGCGGGTCTCGACCGGTGCGCCGGGCTTGCTGACATAGGGGACGACCTTGAACTCGCTGGTCATCCGGTCCGGCTCGAAGCGGGTCGCGACGTAGCCGCGGCGGTTGTTGTAGAAGCGGATGTGCGGGTTCTCGGCCAGCGTGGTGTCGGTGTCGGACTGCTTCTCCGAACCGTCCCCGCCGGAGGTGATCGAGCTCGACACCAGCTCGGTCCCGATCACCGGCGACGACGGGTCGTCGAAGCGCGTCTTGATGTCCGCGGCCCAGTGCGCGTGCACGTCGCCGGTGAGCACGACCAGGTTGCGCGCCCGGCCGCGCTCCGTCGCGGCCACCCAGGAGTCGGTGACGCGGTCGCGCGAGCCGGGGTAGCCGTCCCAGGCGTCCGGGTTGAACCCGCGCCCGGCGCCCGGGGTGAAGTCGACCTGGGAGAAGAACACCTGCTGGCCGAGCACGTCCCAGCGGGCCCGGGAACTGCCGAAGCCGTCGGCGATCCAGCGTTCCTGGGCCGAGCCGGGCAGCGAGCGGGCCGGGTCGGTGCGCTGGGCACAGTCGGTGTCGAACTCGTCGCCGCACGGCTGGTCGCCGCGGTACCGGCGGGTGTCGAGCATGTGGAAGGTCACGAGCCCGCCGAAGCCGACCCGCCGGAACAACTGCATGTCCGGTCCCGTCGGGCGCTGGGCAGTGCGCAGCGGCATGTTCTCCCAGTAGGCGCGAAGCGCCGCGGCGCGCCGCGCGGCGAAGTCGCCGGGCGGGTCGACCGGCAGCTCGCGGACGTCGCCCGCCCAGTTGTTCTCGACCTCGTGGTCGTCGAACACGACCAGCCACGGTGCGGACGCGTGTGCGGCCTGCAGGTCCGGGTCGGCGTGGTACTGCCCGTGCCGCTGCCGGTAGCCGGCCAGCGTCGTGGTCTCCGGGCCGGCGTGGTCGCGGACGTTGCCGCCGGGGGCCTCGTAGCCGCCCGCCTCGTACTCGTAGACGTAGTCGCCCAGGTGCAGCACGACGTCGGCGTTCTCCTCGGCGAGGTGCCGGTAGGCGGTGAAGAAGCCGTGCTCGAACTGCGAGCACGAGGTGAAGCACATGGACAGCGGCGCCATCGACCCCGGCGACGGCGCGGTGCGGGTGCGCCCGGCCGGCGACAACGCGGAGCCGGCACGGAACCGGAACCAGTGGTCCCGGGCCGGGGTCAGGCCGCCGATCTCGACGTGCACGCTGTGCCCGAGGTCCGGCCCGGTGCGGGTGCGGCCGCGGCGCAGCACCCGGGAGAAGTGCTCATCGAGGGCGACCTCCCACTCGACGTCGGTACTCCGGTCGCCGAGCCCGCCGAGGCCGTCGTCGGCGGTGGGGTCGGCCGCCAGCCGGGTCCAGAGCACGACGCCGGTCGGCGTCGGCTCCCCGGAGGCCACGCCGAGTGTGAAGAGCTCCCCGGTCGTAGCAGGACGGGGCAGCGCGCGTGAGCCGGCGAACGCGGTCCCGCCGAGAGCTCCGGCGGCGGTCAGGGTGGCGGTGGCGGTCAGTCCGGCGCGCAGAACGTCTCGGCGAGTGGTGGGCACATGCGAAGGAAAGTCCCCCCGGACGTGCCACCGATGACCATGCCCGGACGGCACGGTGAACTCCCGGCGACGAACGTTCCGGCTCGCCGGAGGTCGCCGACGCGCCCGGGGCGGGGTGGCGCCGACGCGCCCGGCCCCCTGTGGTTGTGGCCACGCGCAGGCTCTGGCACTCTCGTGAGTAGAGTGCCAGAGCGCAGCCGGCGATCGACGCCCCCGACACCCGCGACGGCGGGGACCCGGTCGGCCGGATGCGGACACTTCGACCCAGTGACACCGAGAACACCCCAGGAAGGGGAGGTCATCGTCGTGGCGAACATCAAGCCGCTCGAGGACAAGATCGTCGTCCAGGCCAGCGAGGCGGAGACCACCACGGCCTCCGGCATCGTCATTCCGGACACCGCCAAGGAGAAGCCCCAGGAGGGCAAGGTCCTGGCCGTGGGCCCGGGTCGCGTCGACGACAACGGCAACCGCGTCCCGCTCGACGTGGCCGTGGGCGACGTCGTCATCTACTCGAAGTACGGCGGCACCGAGGTCAAGTACAACGGCGAGGAGTACCTCATCCTCTCCGCGCGCGACGTGCTCGCGGTCGTCAACTGACCCAGCAGCACCCCGTGTAACAGCGACCGCCCCGGTGGTCCGTCGACTCCGGCGGGCCCCGGGGCGGCCGTATCTCACCCAGCCCTGAAGACGAGAGGCACAGATGGCGAAGCAGATCAGCTTCGACGAGGACACCCGGCGCGCACTCGAGCGCGGCGTCAACCAGCTCGCCAACGCGGTGAAGGTGACGCTCGGCCCGCGCGGCCGGCACGTGGTCCTGGACAAGAAGTTCGGTGGCCCGACGGTCACCAACGACGGTGTGACCATCGCCCGCGAGATCGACCTCGAGGACCCGTACGAGAACCTCGGGGCCCAGCTCGCGAAGGCCGTCGCCACCAAGACGAACGACGTCGCGGGCGACGGCACCACCACCGCGACCGTGCTGGCCCAGGCACTGGTCAAGGAGGGCCTGCGCAACGTGGCCGCCGGAGCCGGCCCGGCCGCGCTCGGCGAGGGCATCGCCGCGGCCGCGCAGAAGATCTCCGACGTGCTGCTGGCCAAGGCCACCCCGGTCAACGGCAAGCAGAACATCGCTCAGGTCGGGGCCATCGCCTCGCGCGAGCAGGAGATCGGCGACATGATCGCC
Organism: Pseudonocardia sp.; assembly: GCA_030451825.1. Lineage (GTDB taxonomy): Bacteria > Actinomycetota > Actinomycetes > Mycobacteriales > Pseudonocardiaceae > Pseudonocardia. The sequence goes on from JAKDNL010000188.1 coordinate 10,903, forward strand.
GAGGCGATCGAGACCGTCGGCAACGACGGCGTGATCACGGTCGAGGAGGGCTCCACGCTCGCCACCGAGCTGGAGATCACCGAGGGCCTGCAGTTCGACAAGGGCTACCTCTCGCCGTACTTCGTCACCGAC
>JAKDNL010000823.1 GCA_030451825.1 Pseudonocardia sp.
ACCTCGAAGCCCGGGTCGTCGGAGTGCACGACGAACGCGGAGATGCCGTTGGCCTTGCGCTCCGGGTCGGTCACCGCCATCACGGTGTACCAGGTCGACTCGCCGGCGTTGGTGATCCAGCACTTGGTGCCGTCGAGGACCCAGTCGTCGCCGTCGCGCCGCGCACGGGTCTTCATCGCGGCGGCGTCCGAACCGGCCTCCCGCTCGGAGAGTGCGTAGCTGATCATCGCCTCGCCGGAGGCGATCGACGGGAACACCTGCTGCTTCAGCTCGTCCGACGCCGACAGCATGATCGGGGTCAGGCCCAGCCCGTTCACGCCGGGGACCAGCGAGGACGACGCGCAGGCCCGGGCGACCTCCTCGATCACGATGCAGCCGGCCAGCTCGTCCGCGCCCTGCCCGCCGTACTGTTCCGGGATCGTGATCGCGTGGAACCCGGCCTTGACCAGGGCGTCGCGCGCCTCCGACGGGTAGCGACCCTGTTCGTCGACGTCGGCCGCGTGCGGGGCGATCTCCTTGTCGGCCAGATCCCGCACGGCCTCACGCAGTGCCTCGTGCTCGTCGCTGAGCCGGTAGCTGTCGAAGTCGCTGTTCATCTGCCCTGTTCCTTCATCGGTGCTGGCCTCATGTGGTCCCGTCGACGTTCTCCCGTACCGTAACGGCACTCCGTGCCACAAGCAATGTGACTTGCTACCCTGCGTGCCATGTCCGATGCCACCGGTACGCGACGGGGACGGTCCGCCGAGGGCCGCGCCGAGGTGCGGCGTGAGCTCGTCGCGGCGGCGGCCGGACTGTTCGCCGACCGCGGGTACGACGAGACGACGGTCGACGACATCGCGACCGCGGCCGGCGTCGGACGGCGCACGTTCTTCCGCTACTTCCGCGGCAAGGAGGACGCGCTGTCCCCGGACCACGAGCTCGGCCTGGCCCGGATCGCCGAGGTCTTCGCCGGCGCGCATTCCACCGAGCCGCTGCTGCCGCTCGTGCTGCGCGCCGCGGAGACGGTGTTCGACCTGTATCTCGACGACGTCGATATCGCCCGGCAGCGGTTCCAACTGGTCCACGACGTGCCGGCGCTGCGCGACCGGGAGTCCGCGTCGGTGCATCACTACCGGCGGCTGTTCACCCGCGAGCTGACGGCACGTCTGGCCGGGGTGCCGGATGGGGAGCTGCGCGCCGCGGTCAGCGCCGCGGCGCTCGTCGCCGCGCACAACCAGGCGCTGCGGCGCTGGCTGGCCGACGGCGGGCGGCGCGGGGACGTCGACACCTGCAGGGAGCACTTCCGCCGGGTCGCGCCGATGCTCCCGCTGGGGGACGAGCCGGGCCTGGAGGACGTGACGCGACGGCTGGAACGCGCCGCCGGCGTCCTGGAGCAGCGGACACCGGGGCCGATGATGCCCCGGCAGGAGACGCCGCAGCAGCGAACCGGCTGAGGAGAGGTCACCGGGTCCGGACATGCGTGATCCCCGGGCCGCACCGTCGGTGCGTCACCGAGCTGGACAGGGCTCGGACCCGGGGATCACGGGTGACCGCCTGGAATTCACCGGCACCACACCGGCTTCCACGACCGTCGCCGGGGGCTGCGTTGTACCTCAGCAGGGCCCCGGAGCAAACGTGGTGCTAGCGGACAGCCACCTCACACGTCCTGCAGCTATTCAACGCGGGACCACCTCCTCTCCTGTGTACGGCCAGCCTACGACCGCATCCGGCGTCTGCGCCACGGGAAATTCGGTGTCCGCCGGAGATCGCCACCGGCGGCCGGTCCGCTCGCCGGATCAGGCGCCGGAGGCCTTGTCGCGCAACGCGGCGTCCTTGTCCAGCACGGACCGTTGCAGCTCGGCCTGGAACGCCGCCATCCGCTCGCGCAGCGCGGGTTCGGTGGCCGCCAGGATCCGCACCGCGAGCAGCCCGGCGTTGCGCGCACCGCCGACCGCCACCGTCGCCACCGGCACCCCGGCCGGCATCTGCACGATCGAGAGCAGCGAGTCCAGGCCGTCGAGGGTCTTCAGCGGGACCGGGACGCCGATCACCGGAAGCGGCGTCGCGGCAGCGACCATGCCGGGCAGGTGCGCCGCCCCGCCGGCCCCGGCGACGATCACCGACAGACCGCGGTCGACGGCCGAGGTGGCGTAGTCGAGCATCCGCTGCGGCGTGCGGTGCGCGGAGTAGACGCCGATCTCGTACCGGACGTCGAACTCGGCCAGCGCCTCGGCGGCCGCGCCCATCACCGGCCAGTCCGAGTCGCTACCCATGATCACCCCGACCCGGGGTGCACTCTGCTCAGCCACGGTCGGCCTCCTCGGGATCCCGGTCGTCGACCCCACCGTTGTCGACACCGCCGT
>JAKDNL010000189.1 GCA_030451825.1 Pseudonocardia sp.
GGTTCGTGAGGCGCAACGAGTCGGGCTCCGGGGACCGGTCGCGGGAACGGCGGTCGCGTCGCGCGCGGTACTCCGGATCGACGCGGTGGTCCGAGCCGGTCGATGTCTCGTGCCCGGACCGGGGCGCGGTCGCCGGGACGTCCGGGCCGGGCTCCGGGGCCGGAGGGCCCTCCGCCGGTCGCGACCCGGACGGCGGGGTCACCGTGACCGCGCGGTAGCGCCCGGAGGCCGGGGCGCGGCCGTTCCCCGTCGGGTCGCCTCCGCCGGGGTCACCCTGGCGGGACACGTACTCGCCGACGGTGCGCGGCAGCGGTTCCTGCCGGATCAGCGGCGTCCCGTCGGTCGGGGTGGGCGGGTCGGTGCGACGTCGACGGTGCCGGGCGTGCCCAGCATCCGCGCGCGCACTGCCCGCGCGCGGAGCCCGGTCGTCGGCCCCGGGTGGCTCATGCGACTGCACGAGGCGCATCCTGCCAAGCCCGTGAACGGATGGTCCGCGCCGTCACTCGGACGTGCCGACGGATTCCCCCGGACGATCCGCGGGGGTCGCCGTCCGCTCACGGCCGGTCCGCCGTCCGGGCGGATCCGGCCCTCGAAGCGACGGGCGCGACGGACGGCTCGCTCGGGACAGCGCCGTCTCACCCCTACGGCACCGCCACCGACGCTTTCCATGGTCAACGGGGCACCAGGGCTGTCAACGCCCCGTGCGGCAGCCCTGGTGCCCCGTTGACCACGGTGAGGGGCACGTGATGTCCCCGGATCGATCGATGACTGCGGAGCGCGAACGACCTGTGCCGCAGCGTCAGCCTGACCGCACAAGAGGTCGCGCCAGGGCAATCCGTCCCAGGCCGGCGCTCATCCGAGCAGCGGTCAGCGTCGAACTGCCGCTACAACTCGTCCAGTACCGCGGTGACGATCTCCTCGACGGCGGCGGAGGCGTCCACGGTGACGGCGGGCTCGTCCTCGGCGGGCGGTTGCAGGACGGCGAGCTGCGAGTCCAGCAGCGTCGCCGGCATGTATTCGTGGTGGCGGCCCTCGACGCGCGCCCGCAGCACCTGCTCGTCGGCGGCCAGGTGCACGAAACACACCGACGGGTGGCCGTCGCGCAGCAGGTCGCGGTAGCGGCGTCGCAGCGCCGAGCACGTGATCACCGAGCTGGCGCCCGCGGCCTCCTGCGCACCGATCCGGTCGGCGATCCGTCGCAGCCAGGGCCACCGGTCGTCGTCGTCGAGCGGGTGCCCGGCGGCCATCTTGGCGCGGTTGGCGTCGGGGTGCAGGTCGTCTCCCTCGGTGAAGGGCCAGCCGGTGCGCTCGGCGAGCGCCCTCGCCACGGTCGTCTTGCCCACCCCGGACACGCCCATCACGATCAGTGTCGTCGTCGCGGTCATGCTCGCATGGTTCCCGACGGTGGACCGTTCGGTGGCATCCGGGTTGCGGCGAGGGTCGAACTGGTGTTCGAATGTGCGGGTGCGGTGGAGCGGGCAGCAGGTGCGGGACGAGGGTATCGGCGACGACGCGGCGTTGCCCGGGTTGCGGGGACTGTTGCGCTCGGTGCGCACGCCCGATTTCGCCGGGACGGTGTTCCACGAGGTGGAGGCGCGCTCGGCGCTGAACAGGGTCCCGGGGACCTCGCAGATGCCGTTCACCTGGACGGTCAACCCGTACCGGGGCTGCACCCACGCGTGCGTCTACTGCCTGGCGGGGGACACGCCGGTCCGACTCGCCGACGGCGGGTCCCGCCCGATCGCCGAGCTGCGGGTGGGCGACGAGGTACTCGGCACCGAGCCCGACGGCCCCGGCGGACGGCGGCGCTACGTGCGGACCACCGTCGCGGCGCACTGGTCGACGCGGCGCCGCGCGCACCGGGTCTCGCTCACCGACGGGACCGCGATCGTCACCAGCGACGAGCACCGCTTTCTTTCCGACCAGCACGGCCTCTCCGACGAGGGGTGGAGGCACGTGACGCCGGGCTGGTGCCGCAGCGGGCGGCGTCCGCACCTGCGGGCCGGGACGGTGCTGCGCGGCCCGGGCCCGGGCCCGGCGGCGTCGTCGTCTCCGCGGCGCTCGGCCGAGTACGGCTCGGGGTATCTGTGCGGGCTGGTCCGGGCGGATGCGGCACGGACGCGGGCCACCGCGGAGCCGTTCCCGTCGCAGTGGGTGGAGCTCGAGGCACTGGCCCGGGCGCACCACCTGCTCGCCGGGCTGCCGGAGGACGGGGCGGACACGGCCGCGGTGACGTCGGCGCGTCGGCACCGCGAGGTCGCTCGCGCGGGGACCGGGCCGGCGGCTCCGACCGAACCCGGTGCCGCCGACCTGGCGCGCACGGACCCGGCCGCCGTCGCGGACAGCCTGCTCACGCAGCCGCCCCGTGCGGACCTGCATCCGGCCCTGCCCGCGCCGGTCGCGCGGTCGGTGGCCTGGCCACGCGAGCCCGGGCCTGGCTGGACGGCCGGGTTCGTCGCCGGGGTGCTCGACGCGTGCGGGGAGGTCGCCGACGGCGTGCTGCGGATCGTCGTGGCCGGGGAGGAGATGGCGCGGGCGCTGGTGGCGGCGCTGGGGCGGCTCGGCTTCCGGGTCGCGGCCGAGCCGGCCGCCGTGCCGGGCGCCGTCCGGCTGCGGGTGCGCGGTGGCGCCGCCGAGCACCTGCGCCTCGTCGCGGCCGTGGATCCCGCGGTCGGCCGGGTGCGCGACGTCTGCGGCGCGCCCGTGGAGCAGCCGGCCTCCGGGGCGCCGCGGGTGGAGTCGGTCCGCGACCTCGGCGTCGAGATGCCGATGTTCGACATCACGACCGGTACCGGCGACTTCGTGGCCGCGGGCGTGATCAGCCACAACTGCTTCGCCCGCAACACCCATACCTACCTCGACCTCGACGCGGGCAAGGACTTCGACTCCCAGATCGTGGTGAAGGTGAACGTCGCCCGGGTGCTCGAGCGGGAGCTGCACGCGCCGCGGTGGCGTCGCGAACCGGTCGCGATGGGCACCAACACCGATCCCTACCAGCGGGCGGAGGGCCGGTACCGGCTGATGCCCGGTGTGATCCGGGCGCTGGGCCGCTCCGGTACGCCGTTCTCGGTGCTCACGAAGGGGACCGTGCTGGCCCGCGACCTCCCGGAGATCGCCGCCGCGGCGGCCGACGTGCCGGTCGGGATGGATGTCTCGATCGCCCTGGTGGACCGCGCGCTGCAGGCCCACCTGGAGCCGGGGACGCCGACACCGTCCGCGCGGCTGGACCTGGTCCGCCGGATCACCGACGCCGGGCTGGGCTGCGGGGTGATGGTCGCGCCGGTCCTGCCGCTGCTGACCGACTCCGCCGAGGCACTGGACGCGGTGCTCGGCGAGATCGCCGCCGCCGGGGCGACCGGGGCGACGGTGCTGGCCCTGCACCTGCGCCCGGGCACCAAGGAATGGTTCATGGGCTGGCTGGCCCGCGAGTACCCGGCGCTGGTCCCGCGCTACGAGCGGCTCTATCGAGGCGGTGCCTACCTCGACGCCGGGTACCGCCGCGAGCTCGGCCGCCGGGTCGGGCCGTTGCTCGCCCGACACGGCCTGGACCGGCCGTTTCCGACGCCCCGCACCCGCTCGGGCGGGACGGCGGCGCCGTCGGACCGGCCGGAGGGCCAGCTCAGCCTGCTCTGAGACCGGCGTCGGTCCAGGACGAACTTCTCGCACGCGATGGCGGCCGGGAAACCTGGTGGCCGGCCTCAGGGGGCGTGCGGATAGCCTTGCCCGTCGTGATGCGTTCCCACCCCGCCGGCACGTTGCGTGCCGACCATGCAGGACAGACCGTGACCCTCGCCGGTTGGGTGGCCCGCCGTCGCGATCACGGCGGCGTGATCTTCATCGACCTGCGTGACTCGTCGGGCTCGGCCCAGGTCGTGTTCCGCGAGGGCGAGATGGCCGAGCGCGCGCACCGGCTGCGCGCCGAGTTCTGCGTCCAGGTCGTCGGCGAGGTCACCCTGCGGCCCGATGGCAACGAGAACACCGAGCTGGCGACCGGGTCGATCGAGGTCACCGCGACCGAGCTGACCGTGCTCTCCGAGGCCGCCCCGCTGCCGTTCCCGGTCGACGAGTACACCGGTGTCGGCGAGGAGATCCGGCTGACCCACCGCTACCTGGACCTGCGACGTCCCGGCCCGGCAGCGGCGCTGAAGCTGCGCAGCGACGTGAACAGGGCCGCCCGCGAGGTGCTGGCCGGCGAGGACTTCATCGAGGTCGAGACGCCGACCCTGACCCGGTCCACGCCCGAAGGTGCGCGCGACTTCCTGGTCCCGGCCCGCCTGCGCCCGGGCAACTGGTACGCCCTGCCGCAGAGCCCGCAGCTGTTCAAACAGCTGCTGATGGTCGGCGGCCTGGAGCGCTACTACCAGATCGCGCGCTGCTACCGCGACGAGGACTTCCGGGCCGACCGCCAGCCCGAGTTCACCCAGCTCGACATCGAGATGAGCTTCGTCGAGCAGGACGACGTGATCGCACTCGCCGAGCAGGTGCTGGTCGCGCTGTGGAAGCTGATCGGCCACGACATCACGCTGCCGATCCCGCGGATGAGCTACGCCGAGGCGATGAGCCGCTACGGCTCGGACAAGCCCGACCTGCGCTTCGGCATCGAGCTCACCGAGCTCACGCAGTACTTCTCCGGCACCGGCTTCCGGGTGTTCCAGAACCCCTACGTCGGCGCCGTGGTGATGCCGGGCGGGGCCTCGCAGCCGCGCAAGACGCTCGACGCCTGGCAGGAGTGGGCCAAGCAGCGCGGCGCCCGCGGTCTGGCCTACGTGCTGATCGGGGAGGACGGCTCGGTCGACGAGCGCGGCCCGGTCGTCAAGAACCTCTCCGAGGACGAGCGGTCGGGCCTGGCGGCCGCGGTCGGCGCGTCTCCCGGTGACTGCATCTTCTTCGCCGCGGGGAAGCCCACCGAGGCGCGCGCGCTGCTCGGCGCGGCCCGCGGCGAGATCGCCCGCCGGATCGGTGCCGTCGACGAGAGCGCCTGGTCGTTCGTCTGGATCGTGGACGCGCCGCTGTTCGAGTCCGCCGCCGACACCGACGACGTCGCCGTCGGCGGGGGAGCCTGGACGGCGCTGCACCACGCGTTCACCTCGCCCACCCCGGAGTGGATCGACACGTTCGAGCAGAACCCGGGCGACGCGCTGGCCTACGCCTACGACATCGTCTGCAACGGCAACGAGATCGGCGGGGGCTCCATCCGTATCCACTCGGCCGACGTGCAGAAGCGCGTGTTCGAGATCATGGGCCTGTCCGAGGACGAGGCCAAGGAGAAGTTCGGGTTCCTGCTCGACGCGTTCGCCTACGGCGCACCGCCGCACGGCGGGATCGCGTTCGGCTGGGACCGGATCGTCGCGTTGCTGGCCCGGATGGACTCCATCCGCGAGGTCATCGCGTTCCCGAAGACCGGTGGCGGCTACGACCCGCTGACCGCCGCGCCGGCCGCGATCACCGCGCAGCAGCGCAAGGAGGCCGGCGTCGACGCGAAGCCGGCCGGCCCGGCACCCGGCGCCACCGCACCGTCGCCGGCGGCGGGCTGACCGCGGCAGAGCAGCGCCGAGGAGCGGACCGGACGCTGTCATCAGGGGTAGGGTCCCCCCGATGACAGATCCGGGTTCACCGGGCGGTCCGATCGCCGAGGCACTGGCGGCAGCCGAGAGGCTGCTGAGCCGCCGAGCCGGGGCGAGCGTCCACCTGGACGATCCGGAGGACCTCGGCGGGAGCGGCGATTCGGTCGTCGTCCGTGCGCGGATGGAGCACAACCCGTTCTCGGGCCGGCGCAACGTCGTGGTGAAGCACTACCTCGGAGACGTCGAGCCGTCCGACCCGTTCCGCTACGAGGTCGCGAGCTGTCAGCTGTTCACCGCGCTCCCGGCCGACCTCCGGCCCAGCCCGATGATCATCGCGTACGACCCGGACCAGCGGTTGCTGGTCCTCGAGGACCTCGGACGCAGCTCGACGCTGGCGGACAAGCTCTTCGGCCCGGACCGGGCGACGGCGCAGCGAGGCCTGCTCAGCTGGGCCCGTGCGCTGGGCCGGATGCAGGCCTCGACGGCCGGGCGGGAGGACGACTTCGGCGCGCTGCTGCGCCGGCTGGGGGAGAAGGTCCGCCGCGACCCGATCTCCGACGAGGCCCGCGCCGCACTGGCCGGGCTGCCGGCGATGCTGCACGAGCTCCTCGGGGTGGAGGTGCCGGCTTCGGCCGATCTGGAGGCGCGGGCCACCGCCCGGTTGCTCGGCGGCACCCGGTTCCGGGCGTTCAGCCCCGCCGACACCTGCCCCGACAACAACCTGGTGACCAGCCTGGGCGTGCGGTTCGTGGACTTCGAGTGGGGCTGTTTCCGCGACGTCGTCCTGGACGCGGCGTACTTCCGGGTGCCGTTCCCGGCCTGCTCGACGAGCTTCGCGCTGCCGGCCGGGATGGCCGCGGAGATGCAGGACGCCTGGCGGATCGAGGTCGCCCCGGTCTGGCCCGAGCTCGACGATGCCGAGCTGCTGGAGTCGCGGCTCACCGACGCGCACGTGTTGTGGGTCTGGTGGTGCACCTGGACGCTGCTGCCGCGCCTGCTCGAACGCGACGGGCCGATCGGCACGGACGCCGGCCGATCCCCGCGGATCAGCTCCGCGCTGCGGCACTACTGGCGCGCGCTGGGGGTCGCGGCCGCCGCCACCGACCGGCCCGCCACGGCGGAGCTGGCCGAGCGGGTCGCCGGTGCGCTGGACGAGCGCTTCCCGGACGCCCTCGGGGACCTGCCGGTGTTCCCCGCCTTCCGCGTCCCGGTCTGACAGGTCAGGCGGCAGCGGCCGCCTCAGAGCGAGCTCAGGAACCGTCCGATCCGCTCCACGGCCTGTTCGAGCTGCGGCAGGGCGGTCGCGTACGAGCAGCGGATGTGTCCCTCGCCGGAGGGGCCGAACACGTTGCCGGGTACGACCGCGACGCTCTCGGCCTTGAGCAGCCGCTCGGCGAACTCCTCCGCGTCCAGACCTGAGGAGCGGATCGACGGGAACGCGTAGAACGCTCCGGCCGGCTCCGTGCACTCCAGGCCGATCTCGCGCAGGCCCTTCACGAACACCCGCCGCCGGCGGTCGTAGTCCGCGACCATCTCCGCCACGTCGCCCTCGGCCGAGGTCAGTGCCTCGACGGCGGCGACCTGGGAGACGTGCGGCGCGCACAGCATCGTGTACTGGTGCACCCGCAGGCACAGCTCCGCGATCGGTCGCGGCGCGGCCATCCAGCCGACCCGCCAGCCCGTCATCGCCTGGGCCTTGGAGAACCCGCCCAGCACGACGGTGCGCTCGCGGGCCCCGGGCACCGCGCCCAGGCAGGTGTGCGTGCCGGTGTAGGTGAGCCGGTCGTAGATCTCGTCGGAGACCAGGTAGAGGTCGTGGCGCTGCGCCAGGCGGACCAGCTCGCGCAGCACCTCGACCGGCTGCACCGCGCCCGTCGGGTTGGCCGGGGAACCGATCAGGATGGCCTTCGTCCGCGGCGTGATCGCAGCCTCGATCGCGGCGACGTCGATCGCGAACGAGTCCTCAGCCGTCGTCGCGACACCGACCGGCGTCCCGCCCGCGAACGAGACGCACGGCTGGTAGGCGACGTAGCAGGGCTCCGGGACGATCACTTCCTCACCCGGGTTGAGCAGCACCCGCAGGGCGAGGTCGAGCCCCTCGGAGACGCCGGTGGTGACCAGGCACTCGGTGTCCCACGCGTAGTGCGCGTCGTAGCGCGAGGACAGGTCCTCGCAGATCAGGCGGCGCAGCTGCGCGAGCCCGGCGTTGCCGGTGTAGGTGGTGTAGCCGTGCTCCAGGGCGTAGATCCCGGCCTCGCGGATGCGCCACGGCGTGACGAAGTCCGGCTCGCCCACGCCGAGGGAGATCACGTCCTCCATCTCGGCGGCGATGTCGAAGAACCGGCGGATGCCCGAGGGCGGACAGGCGGTGATCGTGTCGTTCAGCGGTTTCACGTCCGGGCGCCTCAGGGGGTGATCGGCAGGCGGTGGTCGGGCTCCGGCTCGGCGAACGTGTCGCCGTCGCGCTTGTGCGTGGCCAGCACGAAGTGCGTCGCGGTGGACTGCACGCGGTCGATCGTGGACAGCTTGTGGCTGACGAAGTCGCTGACCGCATGGATGTCGCGACCGACGACCGTGCAGCGCAGATCGTGCCCGCCGGAGACCAGGTAGCAGTCACGGACCTCGTCGAAGCGCGAGATGCGGGTGGCGACGTCGTCGAAGCCGACGCCGCGGGCCGGTGCGACCGACACGTCGATGAAGGCCGTCACCTTCTGCTCGCGGCACTGCACGGCCTCCCAGTTGACGACCGCCTTGTGCCGGCGGATCACCCCGGACCGCGTCCAGTCGTCGATCATGGCGTCGACCTCGTCGACCGGCAGGTCGACCATGGTCGCGATCGTGTCGTGGCTCATCTGCGCGTCGCGTTCGAGTAACTCCAGGATCTCCCGCACATCGGCGACCCTACGTCCCCCGCTGCGCGCGCGGTGCCCCGTGGTGGGCGCGGGTGCACGAGAAGGCTCGATGTCCGGTCCCGGCACCGGTGACGGTGATGTGGCCGGTTGATCACGATCGGGCGGAGGACCCGGAGAAATGGCTGCTCCGTTCGGCCCACGCCGTTAGGGTTCCCTCGCATGACGAGTTATCCGCCATCAGATGGCGGTGACCATCAGCGACGCCCGGGGGACGAAGGGCAGTCGCAGGGGGGTTCACCGCACGACCACGACCAGCCGGGAGCATCCGGGTATCCACCTCCGGGTGGGTACCCGCAGCAGCCCTATCCCGGCGCCGACCCGCAGCAGCAGCCCTACTCGCAGCAGCCCTACCCGCAGGCCGGTGGCACCCCGCCGCCCGGTGGTCACCCGCCGCCCGGGTACCAGGGAGGGCCGGTCGACCCGCACGACCCGCTGGTCGCGACATCGTTCCAGCAGTGGTTCGGCAAGTCGTTCGGGGTGCTGGGGCGGAGCTGGAAGGCCCTGTTGCTGATCCAGGTCGGGGCCTATCTGGTCCCGGTCGTGCTGGGACTGCTGGTGGCCCTGCTCGCCGCGGTCGGCACCCCGCCGGTCGTGCTGATCCTGCTCGGGTTCGTCGTCCTCGTGGTGTTCGTGGCCGCGCTGCTGATCGCCCAGGGCGCGTCCTACTTCTACGTCACCCAGGAGGCGGCCGGCGCGCCGGTACCGATCGCCGACGCGGTGCGATTCGGGGCCTCCCGGGCACCGGCGCTGCTCGGGTGGGGTATCACGGCGGCGGTCATGGTGATCATCGGGTTGCTCCTGCTGATCATCCCGGGGATCTATCTGGCCGTCGTGGTGTATGTCGTGGGCTGCGTCGTGATCTTCGAGCGGGACGGGGTCGGCCGCTGCTTCTCGCTGGTCAACCCGCGCTGGCTGGCGACGTTCGGACGGGTGCTGCTGTTCACCCTCGCGGCCGGCATCTACCAGGGGATCGTCCTGCAGGTCCTGACCTCGCTGCTCGGCCCCGCCGAGTCCAACCCCTGGGTCAATCCGATCCTGCAGCTGCTCTCCATCCCGGTCGCGCTACTGGGAGTCGGGGTCGCCGTGGTGACGTACGCCGAGCTGCGCCACCGCGAGGCGCCCGGCCAGGTCTCCACCGCCCGGCTGTCCGCGGAGCTGCAGCAGCGCTGACGGCGGGGGGACCGCGCGTCGTCGCCGTTTCGGCGGGGGAACGTCGACGACGCCGGTTGGTCACGATCGTGCAGACGTTCGGGTCGTAGGGGCAGCAGCCGCCGTCGTTGCTCGGCGCGTTGTTCGACTTCGGCTTCAATCGTTTCGCGACGCCCAGCGTGATCAAGGTCGTCTACATCATCGGCTTCGTCATCATCGGCTTGTTCCACCTGTTCGCCGTCGTCGCCGGCTTCTACCGGGGTGTCGGACTGGGGATCCTCGCGCTGGTCGGCGGAGCGGTGGGGGCCGCTGTTCTACCTGATCCTTCTGCGCATCACGCTCGAGTTCTACTACGCGGTCGTCCGGATGTCCGGGGACATTCACCACCGCCGCTGAACTCGGCGAACCGGCCGCCTGACGGGGGACGCGGTCGTGGCACCCTCGGCAGGTGACCACCAACGACACAGGCTGCGGTGAGCCGCGGTGAGCCTCGGCGACGGCCTGTTCGACATCGACCCGGGTAGCGACGAGCCCGAGCCCGAGGAGCGTTCCTCCGCGAGCGCACCGCTGGCCGTCCGGATGCGTCCGCGGTCGCTGGACGAGGTGGTCGGCCAGCGCGAGCTGCTCAAGCCCGGCGCTCCGCTGCGCCGCCTGCTCGAGGGCGGCGCGGCGGCGTCGGTGCTGCTCTACGGCCCGCCCGGGACCGGCAAGACCACCCTGGCCCGGCTGATGGCCGGGGCGGGAGGGGGCGGCCGCCGGTTCGTGGCCATGTCCGCGCTCTCGGCCGGGGTCAAGGAACTGCGCGCGGTGATCGACGAGTCGCGCCGCCGCCGGGACCTCTCCGGCACCTCCACCGTGCTGTTCATCGACGAGGTGCACCGGTTCTCCAAGACCCAGCAGGACGCCCTGCTCGGGGCCGTGGAGGACCGGCTCGTGCTGCTCGTCGCCGCGACCACCGAGAACCCGTCGTTCTCGGTCGTCTCACCGCTGCTCTCGCGCTCGCTCATCCTGCAGCTGCAGTCCCTCGAGCCCGACGACGTGCGCTCGCTGCTGCACCGCGCCGTCGCCTCCGAACGGGGCCTCGGCGGGGCGGTGACCCTCACGCAGGACGGCGAGGACGCGCTCGTCCGTCTCTGCGCCGGCGACGCCCGCCGCGCCCTGACCGCGCTGGAGGCCGCCGCGGACGGGGTGCTCGCCGATGCCGGTGACGCGCCGGCCACGACACCGCAGCTCGATCTCGAGGCCGTCGAACGCGCCGTCACCGAGGTCGCCGTGCGCTACGACCGGGCCGGTGACCAGCACTACGACGTGATCAGCGCGTTCATCAAGTCCATCCGGGGCTCCGACCCGGACGCGGCGATGCACTACCTGGCCCGCATGATCGTCGCGGGGGAGGAC
>JAKDNL010000190.1 GCA_030451825.1 Pseudonocardia sp.
AGCAAGTTGAGCCGGAGGTCGGGATCGAACCGACGACCTACCGCTTACAAGGCGGCCGAGCAGCGGCGAGTGCAGCCACTACCAGCAACGACGGTGCCGAGCCCGACATCGGCAGTAGCCACAAACCCCATAGTTAGCGGGTCGTTCGCACCATGGTTGATCCCACACCCGGACAGCGAAGGATCAGGTGGCCGGTCTCGCTGGACCGTCGTCCAGAGGGGGACTGGTTCGCGAGTCACCCTCGTAGCCCAGACGACCGGTAGTCGTTCGACCGTCGGGTGGCCCACCGTGATGACGGGCATCCTCGCGGTGGGCTCCAGCTACATCACGTCGGTGGCGACGTCTCCCGCGCGGTCGAGGCCCTACACAGCGAGATCCTCACGGTGACGGGTGACCTTGGATGCCGCCACCGGCGTCACCACGGTCGACTTCCGTGCGCTGCCCTCGCCGAGGAGGAGGAGACCAGCAGGGAGATGCCGAACGGTCCGGGGATTGACCTCGGCAGCCGCCGCAGGCATGACGACAGGCCTGGTGCTCGTTACGCCCCGAGGTGGAGGCGGTCGAATTCGAGCAGCGGCGACGCCGGTTCGATCCGGCCACGAGCCCTCCACCTCAGTCGTCCAGATCGACCTCGTCCGGGTTGGTGACGACGGCTTGTTGCTCGACCTCGGTCAGCTCGTGCCGGGCCACCGTCAGTGTGTAGTGCCGGGACGGATCGAAGTCCTCGAACTGGTCGACGCGATCGAGCACGTCGGCGACCAGCTTGCGGAGGAACAGTCGTGGCGCGATTCCGACCCGGCCGCCGAAGGTGCCGGCCACGGCACTCGCGAGCGTATTCAGGTAGGCGTCGTCCACCACAGATCGCAGCCGTTCCGGATCCGAGGACCCGACGGCGTAAAGATCCCGTACACGTACCCCCAGCGCGATCAGGCGACCCGTGTCAAAGCTGGGGAGACGGACCTGCGCCGCGCGGGGGTTATCGAACCGCGCGTCGGTGGTGAAGTCGGTGTGCAGGCGCTGAGCGAGGGGCGAGAGCAGCTGCACACCCTGACGCCCGTCGTAGAACGCCGGAGTTCCGGTCATCACCAGGTAGAGGCCGGGGAACCGACCACTGTCGATCTCGTCGATCAGCTGGCGGAGCGCGTTGAGCGCCTTCGTCCGGGCGTCGCTGCGGACCCGCTGCAGCGTCTCCACCTCGTCGAGCACGAGCAGCAGACCAGGGTGGCCGGAGTCGCGCAAGACTCCCAACAGCCCCTGCAGGAAGCTGAGGGCGAGGAAGTGGTCGAGGTCGCCCTTGATCCCCGCGGCACGTCTCACGGACGCGGCGACGTGGCGTTCGCCGGCCAGCCAGGCGGAGAGCCCGTCCGCGGTCGCGGTGTCGTCGGCCCCGATTGCCCGCCGGTAGCCGCGAAGTCCCGCGGCGTAGCCGGGCGCGACCCGGTTGAGCGTGCTCAGGCGTCGTTCCAGCAGTGACTCGGTGGCCGTGTCGACAGCGGCCTGGTCGGACGGATCGATGTCACCGGACGCGAGTACGTCCTCCTCCAGCGTGAACAGCCACGCATCGAGGACCGGGCGGAAGGCGCTCGGGGCCGCAGTCGGTGTGCTCAGTCGCTCGCAGAGCCGCCGGTAGACCGTCTCCAGCCGGTGCAGTGGTGTCTCGGTCTCGGAGATCTGTACCTCCGCGACCGCCATCCCGCGTGACTTCGCCCGCTCGCCCAGCCAGCGTGCGAGGAACGTCTTCCCTGCCCCGTACTCACCCCTGACGGCCTTGAATGCGGCTCCTCCGGAGGCCGCGGTGTCGAGGTCGTCGCCGAGGCCGCCTTCGAGGCGGTCGAGACCGACGGCGAACATGTCGAGGCCCGCTGCCGGCACCGTGCCCCGGCGCAACGCGTCGAGCACCTCGCGACGACGCCGCGGGGAGACGGCCGTGACGGCTCCGGGGTCAGACACTGAACTGCTCGCGCAGGAGGCCCTCGTCGAGCACGACCGCCCCGTCGACGTCGATCCGCAGGACCGGGTAGCCCTCCACATTGAGCAGCCGCTGCGCATGCGCGATCGCCCCACGCAGGCGGGCCGGTGGGACGTCGAGCCGGTCCGCGGCCACGGCCTGCGTGACCCGGCCGTTCGGCGCATCGAGTAGGGCACCCAACAACGCGGCCAGCTGTTCGGTCGCCAGCCCGCGTCCGGCGAGCTGGCTCGTCGCCGCGAAAGCGGAACTCGCGAGCACCGCGCCGGCCAGCGGATGCTTGGCGGTGGGGGCCTCGGCGGTGGCGAACAGCTCGGCCTGCCCCGGCCTGTCGGGCACGAGCAGGGGCGCGGAGGCGCGCACCGCTGCGGCCGGCGACCACCAAGGCGGTTCGTACGGGGCGACCACCCGCAGGCCGGTGTCCTCCGGCTCCGCACCCGGGACGAGCACGGCGACCGGCACGACGGCCTCAGCAGGGCTGGCCCCACCGTGATAACCGGCTTTGAGGGGGCCGTACCGGAGGTCTTCGTCGACGGCGAGGACCGCTGCGCCATTGTGGTCGAGCACCCGCTCGCCGCGGACCAATACCTCGTCCGCCTCGGGAACGGGCCCGGACGCCGGCCGTGACCGTGCGCTCGACATCCCGTCCGCTGCACGCTGAGTGCCCCGCCTGCGTTCGACGACGTGCCCGTGGTCCGACGTCAGGACGACGGTCCGACCGCTGCGCGCGGCTCGTTCCAGCAGCGGGTTGAGGTGCCGCACCGTGTCGACGGTCCAGTCCGTACCGACCGGGTCGGACCGGTCCAGCGCGTCGTCCACGGTGTTCAGCACGCAGGCGACGAGCGGGCGGCCGGTGGCGTCGTCGAGCGCGGAGCCGACCTCGTCGGCGACGGCCATCCCGAGCCGAGTGGTCTCCAGCACCTTCTTGTGGAACAGCGGTGCTCCGGCCAGCCGGGGGCGGTCCTGCAGGGCCTGCTGGAAACCTCTCCGTTCAGCATCCTGCTCACCAGAGGCAAGCCGACCCGAGAGCAAGGAACAGCGGCTGTGCCGGGTAAGGGTCGGCAGGACGGCGAGAGCCGCGGCCCGGCGGGTATGCCCCGGCAGCATCGCCTCCAGCCACCCCTGGCTGCGGTCCGCGGTGGCGCTGGCGATCACCTCAGTGGCGACGGCGACGCTCATCCCGTCCACCACGACCAGCAGGGTCGGTGTCACGCTCGCGATCGGTAGCACGACTTCGGCGAGTAGGGCCTCCAGGTGCAGGACCTCCGGGCCGACGATGGTTCCGGCGGTGTGTGCGGCCAGCGCCACCGCGAACTCACGATCGTGCGGCGCGCGGCGCGCCCGGACCGCGGCCAGCACCGATCCGAGCGCCGCGCCCAGATCGGCGTCACCGACGCCCGGGGACGCGTCGTTGACCGCGGCATCGACCCATCCGTCGTCGTCCCGGTGACGTGCGAGCAGCGCGCCCAGGCCCTCCGCGGGCTGGTCCGCGGTGCCGAGCCAGCGCAGCAGTCGCACCGCGGCTCGGAACCGCATCACCCGATCGTCGGGCCGTGCGAGGCGATGGGTGGCCACGGATGCCCACGCTTCGTCGACCTCGAGGACCTCGTCCGCCCCGATCGGCATGGCTCCGGAGGCCACGGCCGCGCGCAACCGCTCGGCAACCTTCCGGAGGCGCTCGGTCAGTCCGGACGGAAGGTCGTCCGACGCGGTCGCGAGCGCGGTGGCGTGCAGCTCCACGAGCAGTGTGTCGGCCCGGTGTACCTGGGCGGCGACGAGATCACGATCCGTGAGCTCGTCGAGCGCCGCATCGGCCTCCCGTCCCCAGGCGGCGAGCTCGCCGTCGGTGCAGGTCCGGCCGCCCAGGCGTGGCTCCATCCGGATCCGCGCCTGCTCGGCCGGGGGATCGGAGCGTCGGAGGGCCGCGTGCACGATGCCGGCAACGAGCCCGAGCGGCAGCGCATCGGCAACCGCACCGGAGGTCATCAGCGCTGCGAGAGGCCCGCTCGCCCCACCGCTGCGTGCGGCCATCCAGCCGAGCACCGCGTCCACCACGACGTCGCCGGCGCGCGACCGCAGATCGGCTACCGCCCCGACCAGGCCGGGGCGGGTCGTCCAGCCCAAGACGACGGTCCCGTCGACCTCGACGTCGGGCAGGTGCAGGTGCTGGCGGGCCACCGAGGCGAACGTATGAGTTGCGGTGAGCACGCCCCCCGGGGCAGGTGGCCAACCGTGCGCCGGTTGCGCGGCGAGCAGGCCCATTGCCAGGTCCCGGTTCCGGGCCCGGGTGACCAGCTCGGCCGAGATCGCCGACGCCGCGAACCGTGCGGTGACCGCAGCCCACGGATCGGGATTGCGCATCCTTTGCCACACCAGGTGACCGAGCAGCCCCGCGCCCAGATCGGCGTCGGTGCGGTCGGTCAGCACGACCAGCCAGCCGTCCGGGTCGACGTCGAGCAGCGCCTCCCGGACGGCGAGGGCGGACACGCAGGCAGCGACCCGGACCGGGACAGTCTCGTGCTCGAAGACCTCCGGGCCGTCCCACCGCGGTACGGCCCGGACACCGAGCACCCCGCAGCGGTAGTCCTTGGCCCGGGCCTCGTCGAGCATGGCCCGCAGCACCGGGAGCGTGGCGCCGACCAAGGGGGCGGCCGCGGTCACGGTTCCGCCCGCCAGTCCACCCGCACGGCGGTGCCCGGGTGCTGCTCGAGAAAGGCGCGCAGCTCGTCCAGAACAGCGTCGGAACCGTCTCCGGGTTCGCGTCGTGTGCTGCCCGCGGCGCGTGGCGCCGGATCGGGCGGCGCGACGGGGTCCGCCGGACGCGCGCCGCCGCCGTGGTTCGCGACCCAGTCGAACGCGCGGTTTTCTGCCTTCTCGAGCTCGGCCGCGAGCGGCCGGTCGAACTCGTCGGTCTCCAGCGCCGTCCGCAGGTCGTCGAGCACTCGTGCGGCGGCGTCCGCGCCCGGGCGACCGGTGCCAGTGGCCTCGCGTAGCGGAGCTAGCCGGTCCCACGGAAAGCGCCGCAGGGCCCAGGCGATGGGATCCGCCCGCATCAGTGAGGCGATGGCGGCCTGGTCGCTGCACGGCAGGTCGGTCTCGGCGACGACGCGGACCAGCGCCACCTTCTCGGCGGTGCGGTCTACCCTCGAGACCAGCTCGGCGCAGGCCTGCGCCGTCGCCAGCCGCTTGCCCCCGGTCTCATACCCCAGCGTCGTGCCGGCCTCCTGCAGAGCCGTGACCAGCCGTTGCGAGCTATCGGTGTAACCGCCGGCCTGGCTGTGGACCCGGCCGGCAAAGGTGGCCAGAGACGAGGGCGTCAGGTGCGGGCTGTCGTCGCCGGCGAACAGTGTCCGTGCACGGGTCGTCGCCCGGATCCACGCGTCGACGGTTGGCATCGGCTCGGGCCGCAGCTCCAGTTCCGGCCGTACGGACCCGGGTCTCTGCGCCGGTTCCGGACCGTTCACGCTGTACCACCCGCGTTGACGCAGGGCGGCCCAGGCGATCACCACGAGGTCGGCGACCTCGTCGCGCAGCCCGCGGGCGGGAGTACCGCTCCTGATCCACTCACGGATCTGCGAGACCCGTACCGGGTCGGCCGGGGTGAGGCCGTCGCGGGCCATGGCGCGTTCGAACTCGGCCCCCCATGGGAAGCGGTCGTCGCCGAACAGGAAGCGGGTCTCCGCGGCCGTGCCGACCCGCAGCGGCCCGGCGATCCGGCGCACGGTCGCCCGGTCGGCGGGCTCCATCAGGACCGCGCCGTCCGGATCGGCGACGGCACGCTCCACGTAGGTCGCCACCAGGGCCAGTTCGCGGGCGCGGACCGGCTCGTGGCCGGGCTCGAACGCGGGGTGGGCCGGGTAGGTGCTGCGAAACGCCTGGTCGACGAGGTTCTCGAAGGCCGCGGCGAGGTCGGCGCCCACCGGTGCGGCCGGGTTGAAGCCGCGGTCGAGAGAGAGCAGGACGCGGTCGTGTGCCTCGTCCGCGAGCAGGTTGCCCGGCGCGGGGGTGGCTGCGCCGTAGGCCTGCTGCACTGTGGCACCCAGCTGACGGTGCAGGGTCTCGCGCTGGGACTCCAGGATCGCCCGGGCCTGGATGCGGTCGGTCTCGGAGAGGTGGTCGGCGTGCATCTTCCACCGCTCGCCGTTGCCGGTGAGCAGCCAGTCGAGCACCACCAGCCGGCTCAGATCGCGCATGCGGTCCTCGGACAGGAAGCGCGGGAGCCAGACCACCGTCTGCACCTGCACGTTGTGCGCGATCAGCCGGTCCACCCGGTCCAGGTCCTCGGCCGAGGTATGGCCGAGGTCGTCGAAGGGGTGGTCGATCACGAACCGCCAGGTACCCGGCCGGGAGTGGAAGCGCTCGTCCGGAAGCCAGTCGCCGTCACGGACGTTGCCGAACACCAGATCAACCTCGCGGACCGAACCCCGCCAGATCACGTCGTGGCCAATCGCCCCGGTCAGGTTGGGCTGGGCGTCGGCGACCCCGAGAGCTGTGCGCACCATCGTGCGTAGCAGCTCACGGCGACGCCCAGCGTTGTCCTCGCCGATCGCGCTCTGCACCACCGACTCGTAGTCGACCTCGGAGAGACGGACCCGGATCAGCGGGTTGCGCCGGTCCTGTCCGATGTGGATCTCCGGTACGGTCCGGGACCACTCCTGCACCTTGGCCAGCACGATCGTCGACTCGTTGCCGGGCAGGGGCGAGACGACCGAGCCGTGGTTGAGCGAGGCCAGCCGGGACGCGGTGATTTCCTTGAGTGCCGGGACCTTGGGGGCCACCGCAGAGAGCAGCAACGTCTTGGCCAGCCGGTCGTCGGTGTGGAAGCTGCGGGGTGCGGCCCCGGGGTCGTCGCGCAGCGAGGCCTCGGTCAGCCCGTTGGCACGCAGGATCAGCGGGCGCAGCTTGTCCCGGTAGAGGCTGTTGGCCGAACGGAACAGGGCCGCGACCTGGGTGTCCAGTGGCTCGCCCCCGGCCACGAGCAGATCGAACGCGTCGCCGACCGGGATCACGTCGTCGACGGTGATGTCGTCGCGACGGTCCACCAGCATCCGTTGCATGACCTTCAGCGCGGTCCGCTCGCGCTGCATCACCCCGGACAACGACCGCAGCGTCGAGACCAGAGCGGGGGAGAACGGGTAGGTCAGCCGGAACGCCTTCTCGTCCGACCCACGGTGCTGCTCGTCGGTGTTCGCACCGTCGCGCAGCACGTCCCACACCACGCGGCGACGGTCGAGACCGGCGAACGCGTCGGCGATCCGCGCGGCGGCCTCGTCGTCGCGAGGGTGCAGCAGCCGCACGTGCGCGACGGCGGCCAGGTTGTCGTCGCCGAGCTCGATGGGGAGGAACCGGCTCTGCTGGTGCCGGAAGGCCTGGTCCAGCATTTCCTGCTCGGACCCCGAAGCGCCGGAGTCGGCGAACCAGCGGCGCAGGTCCATCTGCCGCGCCACGAACGAGACCAGCGGGATCGCCCGCGCCCCGGTGGAGGACTCGACCAGCTTCGTGAGCTTCTGCGCTTCGCGCCGGAAGAACTCCCGGTCCTGCACGCCGAAGGCCAGCCACAGCACGAGCTCGTCGACGAACAGCACGACCGCGTCGTAGTCGAGGCCGGCGGCGTGGGTGGCGATCGCGTTCAGGCCGGCGTCGATCCCCAGGAAGCCGGCCTGCGAGGTGTAGGCGGTGAAGAACCGCTCGGCCAGCGCGGAGACGAGTTGCTGGCGCCCGGCCGTGCCGGGTGCGGCGGCCCGCGCGGCGTCGTAGGTCCCGCCGTCCCAGGTGCCACTGCCGAGCAGCCCCGACCAGACGTCACCGCCGGAGCCGTTCTGCTTTCCGTTGAGCTCGGCGAAGAAGCGTTCGTCGCCGAGGGTGGCGCGCTGACGCTCGGCGTCGACCAGGATCTGGTCGCTCTGGTGCACCGCCGGAAGCGGTGCCCCCGGGTGCAGCGCCTGGATCTGCCGCAGGTACCCGCCGAGGACGGCCTCCTCCATCGACTCGGCACCGAGCATGTGGAACGCCAGGCGCAGCACCTTCTTGCCGGCCAGGGACGGGTCGTGCGCGGCGATCGCGGGCTGCAGCTCGGTGATCCCGCGCGCGGACGGGTGGGCGCCCAGGACCGCGTGCAGCACCGCCATGTAATGGCTCTTGCCGGAACCGAAGGACCCGGACAGGAACGCGGCACGACTCTCGTTCGCGTCGAGTGCATCGGCCACCAGCCCGAGACCGCGGTCGAACGCCCGGGCCAGGTCCGGCGTCACCACGTAGTCGTGCAGAGTGCGGGCGACGTGCTCGTCGTCGCCGACGGCGTCGGTCAGGCGCAGGACATAGTCCTCGTCGCCGGCCCGTTCGTCGATCACGATCAGGTCACGTAGGGGAGTGCTCATCCGGTGCTCCGGGTGTAGGTGGTGATCTGTCGGCCACAGGGACGGTTCACCTCGACGCAGTCGGCTCCATGAGGAACTTGCGGATCGCCCTGAGGGTGTACTGCAAGTTTGGTATAGGCCCTCACGAACTCATCATGGATGTCCGGTCGTGTCCGGCAGGTGGAGATCGATCGCGTCGGCTACGGCGTGGGCGAGGCGGATGAAGTCCCGGTGCGCGCCCTGCACCGCGGTCTGGTGTCCGCCGAACGCGCCGTCCGCCGGCTTCAAGTCAAATACCGGCTTGTGCGCGTCCTGGGCCATCGGGACCAGGCTGCGGTAGTGCTTGAGCTGGGCCAGGCAGAACGGGTCGTCGTCGAGCGTCGGCGCAGGGGTGTCGTCGCCGAGGACCTCGACGCGGTAGATGCCGGGGATCCGCTCCATCCAGCGCTGGTAGGCGCCGACCGGACGGCCGAGCCGCACGCCGTGCTGCTGCAGGACGTACCCGGCCGGACGCATCTGACCGGACGGCAGCGACAGGGTGGGATCCGGGTTCTTCGGCACCCGTGCGGTCCATTGCGTGCGCCAGTCGCGCAGGGTCGGCCCGAGGTTGCGCAGGCCTTGCATGCTGAACAGGTCGGGCGCCAGCGGTACGACGACGTGGTCGGCGGCGACGAGTGCGGCGCGGTTGATTGCCCCGAGGTTGGGACCCACGTCGACAAGTACGAGGTCCGCTCCGAACTGCGCCGCTCCAGCGTCGATCAATCGCCGGAACGCCGAGATCACCCGGAAGGCCCGCTCCTTGCCGTCGAGGCAGTCCGGCCACTGGCTCGACAGCTCGTCCTCGAAATGCGACAGCGATAGATCGCCGGGCGCCAGTGCCAGCCGCTCGTCGATGCCGAGCAGATGCGTCTCGCCGATGTCGCCCACCCCGCGTAGCAGCGGCGAGATCGTCCCGTAGACGGTCTGTGGCGGTTCGCCGGCAGGCCAGAGTTCGTCGAGCAGCGGCTCGTCCAGGAACGCCGCGGTGAGGTTCGCCTGCGGGTCCAGGTCGACAGCGACGACTCGGGCACCGAGCCGGGCGTACATCCAGGACAGGTGGTAGATCAGCGAGGTCTTCCCGACCCCACCCTTGTTGTTGAAGAACGTGACGACCGGGCTCACGGCGCCCTCCGCAGGGTCACTCCGACGTAGGCGCCGTCAACGTCGAACTCGGGCTGTGGGTTGCCGTTCGCCGTACTGGCCTTCCGGGCGATCTCCAGCCCGGCGCCGAAGCGTTGCACGTAGCCGAGGCTGCGCATCGCCTCGGCGAGCACCGGGTTGCGGTAGTCGGTGACCCCGGACCGGCCGAAGTTCTCGGCCGTCACCGTGCCGTACGGGCCGCCAGGGGAGAAGACCTCGATCCGATCCCGATACCAAGTCAGACGGACCGGACTGGCGGTTGCCTCGTAGTTCCGGTGCAGGATCGCATTGCGGGCAATCTGCTGCAGGGCGCGCAGCGGGTAGTCGGGGCGGCGGACGTCGGTGGCCTCGGTGCCGATCTCGACTGCGGTGTGGATGTTGAGCGTGAGCAGCTCGTCGAGCTGGCGCAGCAGCGTCGGGACGGGGCCGTTGAGCGCCTTCTCGTCCAGTACCGGGTCGTCGAGGGATTCACCATCGACCCGGAGGAACTGCAGGTAGGCGCCCGGGAGGTGCCGGACCGGCTCCACCGCGAGCAATAACACGCCCGCCGCGGTCGGCACACCGTCGAGGGTGGCCAACCGCAGGGCGGCCAGCCGCTCGACGACCGTGCGCTGGTTCTCCTCGATCACATCGGCAGGTAGCGACGCCGGCAGGTACTCACGCTCGAACAACGCGAGGTCGAGATCGTCGAGCCTCACACCGGTGAGCGGCCGGGCGTCGAATGTGAGGTCGGCGGACCGGCGGCGCTCGGAGAGCCGCCGCTCCTCGTCCGCGCTGGCGATGGCGCGCCGTGGGCCGACCCGGATCCAGACCCGCCCCTCGTAGCGCACCGGTGGGCTCAAACTCGGCTCTACCTCGACGACGGCGACGTGCTGCCCGTCGACGTCGAGGCGGGCGACCCGCATCTGGGGCAAGGGAAGGATCTTGCCAGTGTCGCGGATGTTCGCCAGCCGCAGCAGGAGCCCATCGGTGACCTCGATTCCGGCGGGCAGACCGTCGTCGGTCGCCCCGACGAATACGACCCCGGAATGGCCGTGTGCAGGGAGATCGTTGGCGTAGGCGCAGATCGCCTGGGCGATCTTGTCTGTTGCCGACGCGGATTCCTTGCGTTCGACGAGATCGGTCTCGAGGTCCGCGAGCAGCGCCCTCAGCTCGTCGTCTGTGCGGGCCATCAGCCCATCCTGCCGATCATCGTGCCCGCCCGCGACGGGACGGCTTCGGGAACCACCTCGCGAGCTCCGCCGCGGTCATGCCGACCTGCTGACTGCGCTGGGCGAGCTGGGTGGCGCAGAACTCGGCCATGTTCACCCCGTAGGTCGGATGCAGCTCGGCGTGCCACTGCGCCACCCACGGCTGCAGCTCGGCGAGCCCGGCGACGAGCGGGACGAGCTGCTCGTCCGACCAGCCGTCCTGCTCGCGCTCGCCGATCAGCATGCCCATCGCGAGCGCCTGCTCGGCGTGGTCCCCCCCGGCCCAGCCCAGTGGGGGGGTCGGGTCGGTG
>JAKDNL010000824.1 GCA_030451825.1 Pseudonocardia sp.
CGGGGGCGATGTGGGGACGGCGGCGGTGGGTTGTGGGGGAAGCTCCGCCGGGCGGTCTTCCGCACGGCGGAGCCACTCGTTCGAGCACGGTTTGACAGACTGATGGCGGAGTCCATCTAAGAGGAGGCCCGTTGTCGTCGTCCGCGCTGTCCGCCGGAACCCTGTCCGGAACCGCGGCACCCGGCCCCGTGGCGTCCCCGGGTACGACCCGGACCGGAGGCGTCGAGCCCGAGGCGATGGGCCCGGCCGGTGTCGCCGACCTGTCCGGCCGGATCGCCGCGGCCATGGCACGGATCATCGTCGGCAAGCCGGAGGCGATCCGGCTGGCCCTGGTCGCACTGCTGTCCGAGGGGCACCTGCTGGTCGAGGACGTGCCCGGGGTGGGCAAGACCTCGCTGGCCAAGGCGCTCGCCCGGTCGATCGACTGTTCGGTCAGCCGGGTGCAGTTCACCCCCGACCTGCTGCCCGGCGACATCACCGGCACCTCGGTGTTCAACCGGCAGAACTCGGAGTTCGAGTTCCGCCCGGGCCCGGTGTTCGCCAACGTCGTGATCGCCGACGAGATCAACCGGGCCTCCCCCAAGACCCAGTCGGCGCTCCTGGAGTGCATGGCCGAGCACCAGGTGACCGTCGACGGCGGCACCTACCCGCTCGGTGACCCGTTCATGGTCGTCGCCACCCAGAACCCGGTCGAGATGGACGGCACCTATCCCCTGCCGGAGGCCCAGCGGGACCGGTTCACGATCCGGATCAGCGTCGGCTACCCGGACCCGGCCGCCGAGCTGGCCATGCTCGACGAGCACGGCGCGACCGAGCCGCTGGACCGGATGCGCCCGGTCACCGACGTCCGCACGCTGCGGGCGATGATCGCCTCGGTCCGGAACCTGCACGTGGCCGCCGAGGTGCGCCGCTACTGCGTGGAGATCGTCGGGGCGACCCGGAAGCTGCCCGAGGTCCGCCTCGGCGCCTCCCCGCGCGCCACCCTGCACCTGGTCCGGGCTGCCCGCGCGCACGCCGCGACGGCCGGACGTGGCTACGTCGTCCCGGACGACGTGCAGGCCGTCTCGGTGCCGGTGCTGGCGCACCGCCTGCTGCTCGGGCCGGAGGGGGTCGCCGCGCGCCGGTCGGCCGCCGACCTGGTCCGGACCTGCGTCGGGCGGATCGCCGTCCCGTCCCCGCCCCGTGGCTAGTAGGCCCGGTAGTCCCGGTGCCGGTAGACGCAGGGTCGGACTGACGGTGCGCGGGCGCTGCCTGCTGGCCGGCGGCGCCGCGATGGCCGTGTCGGCGGTCGTGCTCGACGAACGCGACCTGGTCCGGATCGGCCTGTTCGTCATCCTGCTGCCGCTACTGGCCCTCGCGTTCTCCTTGCGCGCCAAGCGGACCCTGCAAGTCTCGCGCAGTCTCTCGCCGGACCGCGTCCCGCCCGGGGACACGACGACGGCCGGGTTGCGGATCGCCGGCGGGTCGCTGCTGGGCTCGCTGCGGATCGTCGACACCGTGCCGGACGCGGCCGGGCCCTCGGACCGGCACCCGCCGCGGTTCACCGTGCACCGGCTGGGCCGGCGTGGCGCCCGGGTGACCTACCCCCTGAGTCCGCAGGTCCGCGGCGCCTACCGGGTCGGGCCGCTGCGCGGGCGGGCCACCGACCCGCTCGGGCTGGCCGAGTTCAGCAGCGACCTGCTCGACGCCGACCGCCTGCTGGTGCTGCCGACGGTCGTCCCGCTGACCGGACGCCCGGTGGTCGCCTCGACGGCGCTGGGCCGGGCCGCCGACGGCGGCTCCCGGCAGGGCTCCGGCCACCCGGACGTGCTGATCCGGCCCTATCAGCAGGGCGACGAGATGCGCCGGGTGCACTGGCGCTCGAGCGCGCGCCGCGACGAGCTGATGGTGCGTCTCGACGAGCGGCCGGACCCGACCGGCGTCACCGTCCTGCTCGACCGCCGCGACGACGCGCACCGGGGGCACGGAGCGGCGTCGAGCCTGGAGTACGCGGTGTCGCTGGCCGCGAGCATCTGCGTGTACCTGCTCGGACGCCGGGAGTCGGTGGAGCTGATCACCGAGGACGGTGCCGCGCTGGCCCCGGCGCCGACCGGTTCGTCCGGCGCCGAGGACCGGATCGCCCGGTACCTGGACGCGCTGGCCGTGCTGCGCCCGTCCGCGGGCGGCGAGCTCGCCGGCACCGCTTCCGGCCGGTCCCCGGGGTCCGGCCCCTCGCTCCCGGCCGACGCCGGTGTGCTCGCGGTGCTGGGGGCGGTGTCGCCGGACGCGGTCGCCGGCCTGGTCACCGCGCACCCGCGCGGCGGACACGCCGTCCTGCTCGACGTCGAGGGC
>JAKDNL010000191.1 GCA_030451825.1 Pseudonocardia sp.
GCGCCGCGGATCATCGCCTCCACGTCCGGGTGGGGCGGGCGATGACCGGGGGCCCGGGAGCGGTTGCGGCCCTGCGTCGGCCGCTGGTCGCCGGCGCGCTGCGGATCCCGGGCGTGCGGGCCCGGGCGGAGCGCCTCCTGTCGACCCGGTTCCCGGCAAGTGAGCTGGTCGACCGCAGGCGGCACCGCCGCGACCTGGTCAGCACCTTCTGCCCGCAGGTCCGGATCGGCGGCGAGCGTCTGGACGACCTGCTCGGCTCCGGCTGGGCGCTGATCGCCGACGGCCCGGTGCCGGAGGACCTGCACGCCCGGGCCGAACGGGTCGGAGCACGGGTCGTGCCGGTGGGGGCCGCTCAACCCGGACCGGACGCGGTCGGCGGGGAGCTCCGTCGGTGGCTGGCCGGCGGGCGGGCCGGTGCGGCTCTGCTGCGCCCGGACCGGGTCGTCGCCGCCACCGCGCCGCGCGCACGGGTGGATAGCGGACGGTCAGGCTGGTAGGAGCGGGTCGTGCAGGGCGTCGAGCAGGGGGACCTGCAGCCGCGCCCAGGGGGACAGACCGCTGTCCGGGTCGGCGGCGGCGTCGCGGAAGCGGGACCAGTCCCACCACTCGACCGACGACACCTCGGACGGGTCCGGTCGCGGCTCCCCGGCGATGCGGCAGACGTAGACCGGGCACAGCTCGTTCTCCTCCACACCGTTCGCGGAGGCCCGGTAGCCGAACCGGGGCAGCACCAGGCGCATCTGCATGGCCTGCACCCCGAGCTCCTGGAACAGGCGGCGCTGCACCGCGTCGGCGATCTTCTCGCCGGGCCCGGGATGCCCGCAGCAGGTGTTGGTCCACACGCCCGGGAAGACGAGCTTGTCCACCGCCCGCCGGGTGACCAGCAACCGTCCCTCGTCGTTCACGCCGTAGCAGGAGAACGCCAGGTGACGTGGGGTGCTGGCACCGTGCACCGTCGCTTTGTCCGCGACGCCGACGGCGTTCCCGTCGTCGTCGAGCAGTACGACCAGCTCCATATCTCCCTCTCTCTCAGACGGCACGCAGCAGTGCAGCGTAGAGCGTGAGCCCGGGCCCGAACGCCAGCGCGACGCAGGCCCGGCCCGGTCGCGGCAGCCCGGCCGAGCGTAGGGCGTCGATCACCAGCAACACCGTCGCCGACGAGCAGTTGCCGCGCTCGGCGAGCACGGCGCGCGAGGCGTCCAGTGCGCCCGCCGGCAGGTCCAGACGCTCGGCGACGACGTCGAGGATCCGCGGACCGCCCGGGTGCACCGCCCACCCGTCGACGTCGCCGATCCGCAGCCCGTTGCGGTCCAGCAGCCCGCTGACCATGGCGTGCACGTGCCGGGCCAGCACGCCGGGGACCTCGGGCGAGAGCCCCATCCGGAATCCGAGGTCGGTGACCTCCCAGGTCATGTGATCCGACGTCGACGGATCGGTCACGGCGGCGACGTCGAGCACCTCGAGCGCACCGTCGACGGGCTCCGGGACGAGCGTGAGCGCCGCGGCGGCGTCACCGAACAGTGCGTGCGACACGACCTGGCCGCGGTCGCCGTCCGCGGGCTGCACGTGCAGCGACGTCAGCTCGCAGCACAACGCGACCGCGGGCCGTCCGCGGCTGACGACGAAGTCGGCGACCGTGCCCAGCCCGGGGATCGCGGCATAGCAGCCCATGTGCCCGACGACCAGACGCTGCGCGTCGGGCGGTAGCCCGAGGTCGGCCGCGACCCGGATGTCCAGGCCGGGCGTGGAGTAGCCGGTGCAGGACACGACCTCGAGCAGCCCGACGTCGGACGCGGCCAGCCGCGAGTCGTCCAGCGCCGCGCCCACGGCCTCCTTGCCCATCGGCACCGACTCGATGGCGTAGCGCCGCATCCTTTCCCCGGTGGACCAGCCGGAGACGTCCTCGACCAGCGGGTTCACCGCGGCGTGCCGTCGCTTCACCCCGGCCGAGGAGAAGATCCGCCGGGCCACCGGGTCGCCGCCGGAGCGGGCCGCGAAGTAGCCGTCCCAGATGTCGTCCTGCGACAGTGCCGGGCCGGGGAACGACGTGCCGAGGCCGGTCAGGTACGCCGATCGCATACCTCAGCGTCCCCCGTCCGGGTACCGACCGCCGGTCGTCCTTCGTCCGACGGCCTGGAACAGCACCGCCGTCGTCGGGACACCCACCATCCGGACCTGGTCGGACCGTCTCCGCACCCATCGGGTGAGATCACGCACCGACGGCCGGATCCCGCGCAGCGTCAGCGTCACGCCGTGCCGGGCGCACTCGCGGCGCAGCCGGTCCCGATCGATGAACAGTGCGGGGTCGTGGATGCCCGGCGGCGGTCCGCCCGGGATCTTCTCGGCCAGCGTCACGGCCACGAACCGGCCCAGCGCCGTCGCCGCGATCGTGTCGATCACCAGTGTGCCGCCGGGGCGCAGCAGCCGGCAGGCCTCGGCGACGGCGGTGTCCGGGTCGGTCACGTGTTCGAGGATCTCCCCGGCCGTGACGACGTCCGCGCAGCCCGACCGCAGCGGGACCCGGGTGACATCGCCGCGCACCGCCGTCACGCCGTGCTCGGTGGCCTGGCGCAGCGCGGAGTGCGTGCAGTCGACGCCGACGTGCCGGTAGCCGTGAAGGTGCGGGGCCATCAGCCCTGCCCCGCAGCCCAGGTCGACCAGCACCGCGCCCGCGCGCCGCGGCGGCGGTACCAATGCGGCGCGGGCGGCGGCCAGCCAGTGCAGCATCGCGAACATCCCGTACGGGTCCCACCAGTGTTGCGCGAGATCGTCGTACTGGGCCGGGTCGTTGCGGGCCCGTGCGGGGATCGTGCGGACATCGGCCACGACCCGAGGCTGCCACACCTCGAATCTGCCATACCTCGAAGTCTGGCAGCCTCGGCCTCGTGTGGGCGTTGCTGCGGTGCTGCCATCCGGAACCGACAGCGGCGGTGACCCTGCTGATGGGCGCCCTGACCGTCACGACCGGGCACCCGCCGGCCGGTGTGCTGCTGGTGACCGGCGCGGTCCTGACCGGGCAGCTCTCCATCGGCTGGCTCAACGACGTCCTGGACGCCCCGCGCGACGTCGCGGTCGGGCGGACCGACAAGCCACTGGCGTCCGGAGAGGTCACGCCGCGGACGGTGTGGACGGCCACGGTGCTGGCCGTGATCGCGTGCGTCGTGTTGACGCTGGCGGCCGGGGGAGTGGCCGGTGGGCTCGTGCACCTCGTCGCGGTGGCCGCCGGGCTCGCCTACGACCTGGGACTCAAGTCCACCCGGGCCTCGCTGCTCCCGTATCTGGTCTGCTTCGGACTGCTACCGGTGTTCGTCGTGGTGACGCTGCCCGGCGGCCCCCTGCCACCCTGGTGGCTGCCGGTCGCGGGCGCACTGCTGGGCGGCGGTGCGCATTTCGCGAACGTGCTGCCCGACCTCGACGACGACGCGGCCACCGGCGTCCGCGGGCTGCCGCACGTGCTCGGCGCGCGGGTCAGCCGGTTCGCCGCTGCCGGGCTACTGCTGGCCTCGACGGTCGTGATCGCGTTCGGCGCGCCGGTGCCGGCGTGGCTGGCGACCGGGGTCCCGGTGCTGGGCCTGGTCCTGCTCGTCGTCGGGTTCCGGCTGGGCGTGCGTCCCGGCTCCCGGGCACCGTTTCGCGCCGTGCTGCTCGTCGCGGTGCTGGCGGTGGCCCTTCTCCTCGCGGCCGGGCCCGGTGTCGTCACCGCCTGAGGTGGCGTGGCGGGCTCGCGGCACCCTTGTCCTGAAAATTCCTTCGCGAACCGAGACGGTTGGCGAAGGAATTCTCAGAACTCACCCTTCGCGGAGGACAGGCGGGCGGCCGCCGACGGTAACGCCGGACCCCGCGATTCGACCGGGCCCCGGGGACTCGACCGCGTCAGTGCCCGAGCACCAGGTGGCCCAGCACCAGGCCGAGCGCGGCCGGCGGCACCGTGCCGCGGGCCAGCCCCAACTCGACGGCCGCGTCGAACACCCGCGCGTGCCGCGACGCGGCGGTGATCGCGGCGTCCAGGAACCGCGGGCGGGCGGCCAGGCGCGAGATCGCGCCGACGTGACGGTGGTGGCGGCCGAACGCGCGCTCCATCGACGCCCGGTGCGTCGCACCGGCGTCGGCGCCGAGCAGGGCGTCGCGCCCGGCCAGGATCCCGGATGCGATCGCGTCGTAGATACCTTCGCCGGTCAGCGGGTTGATCTTCGCGGCGGCGTCGCCGGCGAGCAGTACCCGCCCGTCCGGATGGAAGCGCGGGGCGGTGGACAGTGGCAGGTGGTGCGCCCGGACCGTCGACGGGTCGGGTTCCTGGCCGGGCAGCAGCTCGTGCAGGCGCTCGAGGAGGGCGTCCTTGTTGCCGCCGCCGCGCTTGTCGAACACGCCGTAACCGACGTTCGCCCCGCCGCCGGCGATCGGGAACGACCAGGCGTAGGCCGGGAACGGCCCGTCGGCGTACTCGATGGTCAGGGTGTCGCGGTCTGCGCTGCGCGGCGCGTAGCCGCGGATCGCCACCGCCGTCGACCCGGGCGGGCTCACCGGACCGCCGAGCAGCCGCCGGACCGTGGAGTTGGCGCCGTCCGCGCCGATCACCGTGCGGGCGCTGATCTCGCCGTCGAGGACCACCCGGTCGCCGTCGATGCGCAGGCTCCGTACCCGGTGCCTGCGCAGCTGCGCGCCGCGTTCCACCGCTGCCTCGACCAGCGCGTTGTCGAAGGCCAGCCGGGTGATCACACGATTCGCCCGCGGACAGTTCCGGTCCACCGACCGCCCGGACGGGGTGCGCAGCCGCAGCCGAGGCATCACCGGG
Source organism: Pseudonocardia sp. (assembly GCA_030451825.1). Lineage (GTDB taxonomy): Bacteria > Actinomycetota > Actinomycetes > Mycobacteriales > Pseudonocardiaceae > Pseudonocardia. The sequence goes on from JAKDNL010000191.1 coordinate 4,793, forward strand.
CCGAGGTCCTCGACACCGTGCACCCCGAGCCCGTGCAGCAGGTCGAACACCTGTGCCGCGACACCGTCGCCGCAGGTCTTGTCCCGGGGGAACCCCGCCGCGTCGAGCAACAGCACCGAGGCCTCCGGGCGGAGCCGGCGGACCTGCATCGCCGCGGCCGCGCCGGCCGGTCCCGCGCCGATGACGGCCACGTCGTACACGTCGTCCATCAGGACCCACCTTCTTCCGATGTCGGGATCATGTCCCGTGAGCAGCGCCGCGCAAGAACCCGGTCGATTCCCGGGCCCGATCCGGTGTTTACTCGGGTGTACCGCTTCCCGACTCTGCACCAGGAGATTCCTGTGACCACCGGACCGTCCACCGGAACGCACGACACGGCGGCGCCGGCACGGCCGAACGCGAGTGACTCGCTGGTCATCTGGCTGCTCGTCGGGTCCGCGTTCGTCATGATCCTGAACGAGACGATCATGAGTGTGGCGCTGCCCGCGCTGATCGTCGACCTGCAGGTGTCCGCGAGCACCGCGCAGTGGCTGACCAGCGGGTTCCTGCTGACGATGGCTGTGGTCATCCCGATCACGGGGTTCCTGCTGCAACGGTTCCCGGCCCGGTCGGTCTACCTCGCGTCGATGACGTTGTTCAGCGTCGGCACGGTGCTCGCCGCGCTCGCACCCGGCTTCGCCGTGCTGCTGGTGGCGCGGGTGATCCAGGCGTCGGGCACCGCGGTGATGGTGCCGTTGCTGATGACCACCGTGCTGACCCTGATCCCGGCGCAGCGCCGCGGGCAGACCATGGGCACGATCTCGATCGTGATCGCGGTCGCGCCGGCGGTCGGGCCGACGATCTCCGGCGTGATCCTGTCCTCGCTGGGCTGGCGCTGGATGTTCTGGATCGTGCTGCCGATCGCGCTGATCGCGCTGGCCTGCGGGGCGAGGTGGCTGAGGATGGCCGCGACGGCCACCCGCCGGGTCCCGCTGGACGTGGCATCGGTGGTGCTGTCCGCGGTCGGGTTCGCCGGCCTGGTGTATGGGCTGAGCAGCATCGGCGAGGCCGCGAGCGGCGCGTCCGCGGGTGTCCCGCCGTGGATCCCGGTCGTGGTGGGCGTGGCCGCGCTGACCGTGTTCGTCCTGCGTCAGATGCGCCTGCAGCGCCGCGATGCCGCCCTGCTGGACCTGCGGCCGTTCACCCACCGCTCGTTCACGCTGTCGCTGATCCTGGTCGCGCTCGGGTTCATGGCACTGTTCGGCGCGTTGATCCTGCTCCCGCTCTACCTGCAGGACGTGCTCGGCCGGACCGCGTTCGTGACCGGGCTGGTCGTGCTGCCCGGTGGTCTGGCGATGGGACTGCTCGGCCCGATCGTCGGGCGGCTCTACGACCGGCTCGGCGCCCGCCCGCTGGTGGTGCCCGGCTCGATTGTGCTCTGCGCCTCGCTGTGGATGTTCGCCACGCTCGGTGAGACGTCCCCGCTGTGGGAGATCGTCACGATCCACGTCGCGCTGATGGCCTCGCTCGCGCTGATGTTCACGCCGTTGATGACCGACGGGCTGGGCTCGCTGCCGGCGAACCTGTACTCGCACGGCAGCGCCATCCTCACCACGTTGCAGCAGGTCGCGGGCGCGGCCGGGACGGCGCTGTTCATCACCGTGATGACGCTGGCCTCGGCCGATCCGTCCGGCGCGATCGACATCGCCGGGCTGCATGCGGCGTTCACCAGCGCGGCGGTCATCTCGATCGCCGTCGTGCTCGTCGCCTTCTTCACCGGCCGCCCCAAGCGGGCATGAGGCCGGTGAACGCTCCGCTGGACGGTGTCCGCGTCGTCGACCTGACCACGACGTTCCTCGGTCCGTACACCACGATGCTGATGGCCCGGTAGCGCGTTCGTCCTGCACAAGCGGATCCCGTGGCGCCTCGCGCTCGGGTCGGTCCTCGGCGGGGTCGCGATGGGCTACGGCGCCCGCCTGGCCGGGGGCTGCAACATCGGCGCCTAACTTCTCCGGCATCGCCTCACCGACGCTCGGGTGCCACCGGGCCGGAGCCTCAGCTCAGGACGGCCTGGATGTCGATGTCGATCCGCAGCGTGCGGCCCACGGCGAGGACGCCGGCCAGCACCGACTGGTTCCAGTCGATCGCGAAGTCGTCCCGGGAGATCTCGGTGGTGGCGGTGAACGCCGCACGGGTGCCGCCCCACAGGTCCGGTCCGGTGCCGCTGTAGGTGACCTGCAGCGCCGCCGGCCCGCTGACGCCCTTGAGCGTGAGCAGTCCCTCGACCCGCCAGTGCCGCGGGTCCACCCGGGTCAGGCCGTCGCTCTTGTAGCCGATCTCCGGGTGCGTGGCGATGTCGAGGAAGTCCGCGGTGCGCAGGTGCTCGTCCCGGGTCTCGTCGTCGGAGTCGACCGACGACGGGTCGATCGTCACCTCGACCGACGAGTTCTCCAGCGGGTCCGCGACCACGATCGAGCCGCCGAAGCGGCGCAACCGGCCGTGGATCTTGCTCATCCCGAGGTGCAGCGCCGTGGCCTGGATGCTCGAGTGCGCCGGGTCGATCCGCCACGTGCCCGGTGCCGGCAGCATCTCGCCGCCGGCGCGTGCCAGCCCCAGCACGCCCAGCCCGATCCCGTCCGGCCCGATGGTGACGCTGCGCGCGCTCGGCTCGAAACCGGCACCCGCCGCGATCACCGTATGCGTGCCCGCGTCCAGGCCCTCGACGGAGAACCCGCCGTCCGCCCGGGTGGTCGCCCGGCCGCGCTGCACGCCGGTCGCGTCCACCACGGTCACCGTGCCGCCGACGATCGGCCAGCCGTCCGGGCTGCTCAGGCGGCCGTAGACCTCGCTCATCGTCGTCCTGCCTGCTGCACCGGGAGTCCCGGCTCCGGGAACTCCACGTCCACCGTCGTCGTCGCGCCGGCGCCGACCTGCACGACCGTGACCACCGGCGCGTACCCGGCCGCGGTCAGGGTGTAGCTGCCGGCGGGCAGGTCGCCGAACGCGAACCCGCCGTCCGGTCCGGTCACGGCCGAGGCGACGGTGCGCCCGTCGGCGTCGACCAGCGTGGCCATCGCCCCGGCCACCCGGAGCCCACCGGCCGCGGCCGAGGCCGTGCCGGTCAGCCCGGAACGGCCGGGTACCACGATGTCGCGCTCAGCGATGCCGTCGAGGTCGATCGAGCCGGCGACGGGCTGGTAGCCCTCCGCGCTGACGGTGACGGTGTAGTGGCCCGGAGGCACGCCGTCGAGGAGGTAGCGGCCGTCGACGTCGGGCAGCGTGGTCGCAACGACGTCACCACGGGCGTCGATCAGGGTCACCGCCGCCCGCGCGAGCGGCAGGCCGGAGGTGTCGGTGACGGTGCCGCGCACGCCGGAGCTGCCGGCGAGCGTCACGTCGTGGCGCACCGGGCGGTCGGCGACCGCGACCATCGCCGCGTTCGGCGCGAGCGCACCGGCTCCGGCGACGACGAGGTACGTGCCGCCGGTGGAGACCGGGACCCGGTAGCCGCCGTCCGCATCGGTCGTCGTCCGGCCCTGCTGTCGCCCCGACAGGTCGGTCACGGTGACGATGGCGCCCGCCATCCCCACGCCCTGACCGCGGGCGACGGTGCCGAGCACCGCGAGTCCGGCAATGTTGCGGTCCGCGCTGCCACGATCCGTCCCATCGTGTCCGGATTGGTCGTCCACCGGCCACCCCCGTATCCCCGGTCGGTGTTTGTGTTGTCCCTGTCGACCATGCACCTCGCGCGATGACGTCGGCAACGCGGCCCCCGTCACCAGACGTCGGCTGGCCGTCGGGAGTGACGAAACGGCGCTTCCGGCAGCAGCATCGTGACGCCCAGCCCGCGGGCCGAGCCCCCGCCGTTGGACGAGAGCTCCGCTCGTACATCCCAGCTGGACGAGAGGAGCTCTCGCTCAGCCATGGGGGGTGGGTGCGGCTGCACTCTGTCCCAGAACCCGTACGTGCCCCCGGCAGGATTCGAACCTGCGACCACAGGATTAGAAGGCCCGTGCTCTATCCACTGAGCTACGAGGGCGTCCGTCGACGACGGTCTCGCCGACCGCCGGAGCCTATCGCTCGGACGCGACACGCTCGATCCCACACTGCCGTCACCGGTCGTCGAACCAAGATCGCCTGGTGTGACGGGTGCTGCGGGTACCGGCGAAGCATCCGTACGGCTGACGCGCGCGCGGAAGGGGCCTCGCCTGCAACCCTGACAGGGGGTGGCCTCCATACTGTCCTCATGGTTCTGGGACTGCGATCCGCGATCGGGTCGGATGTGGGTCGCCGCCGGACGTCGAACCAGGACTCCGGCGCGACGACCGGCCGGCTGCTCGTCGTCGCGGACGGGATGGGCGGCCATGCGCACGGTGAGGTCGCGAGCGCGGTGACGGTCTCCGCGCTGACCGAGCTCGACGCGCGGCTGCCCCGGGACCTGACCGACGTCGACCTCGCCGAGGAGATGTCGAACGCCCTCGTCGCGGCCACCGACAACCTCGAGCAGCAGGCCCTGGCCGATCCGGAGATGCGGGGGATGGGGACGACCGTGGTCTCCCTGCTGCTGACCGGCGAGCATCTCGCGCTGGCCCACATCGGCGACTCCCGGATCTACCGCCTCCGGTCCGGCACGCTGGAACAGCTGACCCATGACCACACGATGGTCCAGCAACTCGTCGACGAAGGGCAGATCACGGCCGAGGAGGCGCTGGTCCACCCGCGTCGCTCGGTGTTGATGCGCGCGCTGAGTACCGACCACGAGCCGGAGCCGGACCTGGACCGCATTCCGATCGAGCCGGGAGACCGGTTCCTGCTCTGCTCCGACGGCGTCACCGCGGTACTGGGTGACGATGCGCTGCACGCGGCGCTCGGTTCCGAGGACGACCCGAGCGCCGTCGTCTCCCGGCTGATCGAGCTGTCGAACGAGGGCGGCGGCCCGGACAACATCACCGCGGTCGTGGCGGACGTGGTCGAGATCGGCGACGACGAGTCGCAGACCCAGCACCTGCGCGTCGCCGGTGCGGTCGCCGAAGGTGCGACCTCGAGCTGAGGGCTCTTCTCAGCGGCGTGTGACGATCCGTCGCAGGGCGATCCGTAGCGGTGCGCCGGTCTCCGCCAGGTGCGCGGCGACCCGGGCGCGAACCTCGGCGGGCAGCGCGGGCGGGTAGAGACCCGACGCGCACAGGCAGTCGACGGTGGCCGCCGGCTCCTCCTCGCCCGCATCGAGGGTGAACGCGAGACGGTCGTCGCCGAGTACCGCGAAGTCGGCCGCGGTGGCCAGCCAGTCCGGATGGTCGATCGCCGATCGGTGACGCCAGTACCCGCGCACCTCACGCCCCAGGCGCCATGCGCGCATCCCGAACGACGGGTGCGTCGGCAGGAGCATCGTGACCATCCCGTGCGGGAGCAGTACCCGACGCAGCTCGGCGAACAGGCCGTCGACGTCCTCCTGCACCGGGAGCAGGAGCGGGACGACGAGCGTCCCGACCGACTTGCGCGCCAGCGGCAACGCGGTCGGTAGCCCCCGCACCGGGTACGACGGCCCGTCACCCGGTGGGTCGACGACCAGATCTCCACCGGGCGCGACGACCACGTGATCGGTCGACCCCGAGGCGGGGGCCCACAACCACTGCGCCGCGGTCGGGCCCGAACGGGCCCGGAGGCGGGACAGGTGCGGGTCGAGGTGCGCCCGGCACGCGGGACAGGTGTCGGCCATCGATGGAGTGTGCCAAGGCTGTCGACGTGGTTTCCCCCTGCTCGGCGACGCGGCCACGCCGAGCGGTGCACCCGCCACGGTGATCGACAACGGGGACCCGGCCTGGTCGGCGCCGACGGCGCGCCGAACGTCGGTCGACCGTTTGCCCGAGTGGACGCGACGCCGGGCGTGCCGCAAAGAAAGTTCGAGAACCCGTGTGGCCCCGGCGGTGACGACGAGCGACGGGCCGCCGACCATGCGCAGGCCCGCCGGACCGCTACCTCTTGCGTGATCGTCGCTGGTCAACCAGGATGGAGGGCAGCCTGGCAGATGCGACCGTTCGTCGCAGCCGCCGGGAGACAGGTTCGCTGGCCGCGCAGGCCCGAGAGTCGGGTTTCCGCAGGTCGGAGCGCAAGGGCGACCCCGATTTGACGTTGCCGGACGTCGGGGCGTAGCTTTACGTCTGTCAGCGAGAAAGCCGGACAGAACGGCCCCTCCGGGAGTCGGTCAACAGGCCCG
>JAKDNL010000192.1 GCA_030451825.1 Pseudonocardia sp.
GCAGCGCGGCGGTGAGGCGCCGGAAGAACAGCGCGCGGTTGGGCAGCCCGGTCAGCGGGTCGTGGTCGGCCTGCTGCTGCAGCTGGGCCAGCAGCTCGTGCCGTTCGGTCACGTCCTCGACCATCGCGACGAGGTAGAGCGGCGTGCTGTCCGGGGCGCGGATCAACGACACCACCAGCTCGGTCCAGATCTGGGTCCGGTCCTTGCGGTAGTAGAGCTTCTCGAGGCGGATGTGGTCGCGGTCGCCGGCCGTCATCTCGGCGACATGTGCCCACGTCTCGGGCGGGTCGTCGGGGTGGATGAACGCGTCCACCGACCGGCCGGTGAGCTCGGCGGGGGTGTAACCGAGCATCCGGCACATCGCCTGGTTCGCCTCGAGGATCGTCCCGTCGATGTCGGAGACGCTGATCCCGATCACCGCGTGCGCGAACACCGCACCGTAACGGGCCTCCGAGGCCCACCGCGCGGCCTCCGCGACGCCCCTCGCGGAGAACGCCGCCGAGCTGATCCGCTGTTGCTCGGCACGCGTCCGGTTCTGCAGGGCGCGGGCGTAGCCGGAGGACAGGGCTCCGAGCGCCGAGACCAGCTGCTGCACCTGCTCACCGCTGTACTTCGTGTCCGCGGAGTCTTCCCCACCCCGCCGGCTCCGCCGGCTGCCGGCCCCCGTGGGGGCGCCGATCACGTCGATCGAGCACCGCAGGGTCGCCGGGTCGGTGAGGTGCGCGTCGACCAGCGCGGCCCCGACGGCGGAGGCGGAGGCGGGCGCGGCACGTCCGTCCAGGACGTCGACGATCTGCCCGGCCATCTCGGTCAGCACGGAGACGAGACCGGCCCGGCTGGTCGAGACGTAGTTGCCGGCCTCGATCACGTCGGTCCACGCCACCGCGAGCCGGCGAACGGCGGCCGCGCGGTCACGATCCGCCGTCGGTTCGGGGGTGTCCCGCTCGTACTCCACTGCTCAGCCGAACGCGACCCCGGCGTGACCGGGATACCGATCGGACGCGGGTCCCGCGCCGGCGGGTGAGTCGGGGCGCCAGGTCGGGATCCGCACCACACCGGGATCGACGAGGGTCAGATCGCCGAACAGCTCGGTCACCTCCGCGCTCGTGCGCATGCGCATGGGGTTGGGGGAGCGTTGCTGGTTGTAGATGGCCTGTGCGCCCGCGGCGTTGTCGTTGCCCTCGTGGCTCGCGTGACTGATCACCAGATGGCTGCCGCGCGGCAACGCGTCCATGTAGGTCCGGATGATCTCGGCCGGGCGGAGGTCGTCGGCCACGAAATGCAGCACCGACACCAGCAGCACGGCCATCGGACGGGAGAGGTCGAGGTGGTTGCGCAGGGCCGGGTCGGCCAGGACCCGATCCGGCTCGGCCAGATCGGCCGCCATCACCTCGGTCTGCTCGTTCCCGGCCAGCAGCTCCCGGCTGTGCATGACCGCGACCGGGTCGTGGTCGACGTAGAGCACGCGGGAACGTGGGGAGAAGGAGCCCACGATCTCGTGGACGTTGCCGGCCGTCGGGATACCCGATCCCAGATCGAGGAACTGGTCGATGCCGGTCTGGCACAGGTAGCGCACCGAGCGGCGGAGGAACGCGCGGTTCTGCTGGGCGACCGCCGCCATCTCGGGCAGGACGCCGAGCACCCGATCGGCGAACTGCCGATCGGACTCGAAGTTGTGCGAACCCCCGAGGTAGTAGTCGTACACCCGGGCCACGCTCGGGTGGGCCAGGTCGACCTCGTCCGGGGCCCAGTTCGGCCGGTCCATCATCTCCCCCTACCCGCCGGCGACACCGGCGTCGAACCCGATGTTGTCGGGGTCGACGACAGTAGCCTGCTTGGACGCACAACACCTGCCACATGGGTGAGGAGTGGCCCGGGCGGCCGCCCGCATTCAGGGCCCGGGGCGGATCCCGGCGACCTGGACCAGGTCACCCCGCCCGGACACTCCGAGCTTCGAATAGACCGAGCGGAGCACGTTGTCCACGGTGCGCACCGACACGACCAGCTCGCCGGCGATCGCCTTGCTGGTCATCCCGGTGGCCGCCAGTGCGGCGATCTCGTGCTCGCGCGGGGTGAGGTCGTCGGAGGAGTCCAGCAGCGCCAGCGCCGGCGTGCGGGCACCCTCGCAGTCCTGGGCCCAGGCCCGGGACCGCGACGCCGCGGCCCCGGCCGAGCCGAGACGCCCGGCGGCCCGGTGGGCGTGCGCGGACTGCGCCGCCGCCTCCGCGGCGAGCAACCGCATGCCGAGATCGGCGAAGCGCGCCGCGACCGCGTCCAGCCCGGCGCCGTCCCTGGCCGCCAGCGCCCCGGCGTGCTCACCGTAGGCGCGTTCCAACGGGCTCTCGACGCCGGCGGCCAGGTCGATCAGCCGGTCGGTGACCTCCCCGGTGACGCCCAGCCGGACCGCGGCGTGCAGGGCCTGGAGCCGGTGACCGCTCGTCTCGGCGTCGCCGGCCGCGGTGAGCGCGATCGTCGCGGCGTGCGTGGTGCGGCCCTCGACACCGGCCAGGAACACCCGCGCCGGGTGCGCCCACCCGGTCAGGATCACGTCCCCGGGGTTCCGCTCGCCCTCGGCGAGCACGGCCCGGGCGCGGGCGGCGCGGCCGGTGCTCGCCAGCGCCCGCGGCAGGTGCCGCCCCCGCGGCATCGCGCAGGAGGAAACCCCCCGCGCCCGCGCCCGCCCCCCCCCCCGCGCCCGCGCTACCCACACCCCCGCCGCGGGGCCCGGGGGGCCCGCCTCCAGCAGCCGGCTCGCGGCCGTCCCGCAGCGGCCGCGGCGGCCGGCCACGATGCCCAGCCAGGTCCCGAACAACGCGGCGTAGCGGTCCAGTCCGCGGTCCAGCGCGTCCCGGTGGCACGGCAGCGCCAGCCGGTCCGCGGCGTCCGGGTCCCCGGACTGCAGCAGGGCGTACCACCAGGCGGCGAGCAGTTCGAAGCGCAGCCAGCCCCCCGCGCCGTCGTCGACCGAGGGCGACGGCGGGCCCGCGCGGCGGGCGTAGCCGATCGCCGCGCCGTAGCTCCCGGACTTCGCGGCGGCCATCGCCGCCACCGCCAGCGCGGGCAGCGCGGCGGCGGGGTCGTCGGCGACCGGGGCGATGATCCGCACCGCCTCCGCGGGCCGGCTGTCGACCAGGGCCCGGAACGCGCGCAGCACGGTCCGCGCGGGCGGGTCGTCGTCGACGGCCGGTGCGTCGCCGATCGCGTGGCCCAGCACCTGCTCGGCGTCCTCGAAGGCACGCAGGCCCCAGTAGAGGTTGTGCACCCGGACGACGGCGACCTCCAGCTGCAGGTCACGAGCCTGTGACGGCGGCCCGTCCCACTCCCGCCGGCCGGCCAGCTCGGCGAGCACGGACTCGGCGGGCTCCGGGTGCCCGAGCCGGATCTGGCCGCAGGCCAGGCGCAGCCGAACGGCGGGCCCGGCCTCCTGCCCGGCGGCGGCGCTGATCAGCCGCTCGGCCAGGACCGGGTTGCGGACGTGCACGTCCAGCGCGGCGGCCAGCAGCTCGTCCGGGTCCGCGCTCAGTCCCTGGGCCGCCTGCCAGGAGACCAGCCGCGCACGATCCCGGGCGTGGTGGTGCCCGAGCGCGGCCACCGCGTCGGAGAGCCGGTGGTAGATCTCGCGCTCCTGCAGCGGGGTCGCCCGGCCGCGCAGGATCTCGGTGTGCAACGGATGGGTGAGGTGCAGGTCGACGCGCTGCCCGTCCTGGGTGGATCCCAGCAGCCCCCGGCGCTCGGCGGAGGCGAGCACGTCCGCGCTGAACAGCGCGACCGCGACCTCGCTGTCCAGCGGCTGCCCGAAGGCGAGCAGGCGCATCAGGTCCAGCTCGTCGGCGTCCAGGGCGCCGGTCTGCGCATCGATCATCTCGGTCAACCGGGGGGTGCCGGGGAACGGGCCCTCCCACCGCCACACCGCGCCGACCCGGCGCAGCGTCCGGGCGTCGCGCCCGCCGTCGACGAGCTCGCGCAGGAACAGCGGGTTGCCCCGGGACAGCCGCCACAGGTGCGCCAGCCCGCCGCCGTCGACCAGCGTGCCCGGGTCGTCGTCGCACAGCGCGTGCACGACGAGCCGGTCGCTCTGCTCGCGGTCGAGCTCCCCGATGTCCAGCCGGTCGGCCAGCCCCTCCTTCCACAGCGCGAACACCGGCGCCGGGACCACCACACCCGAGGGCGCCGTCACGATCACGAAGGCGTCCCCGGACACGGCCAGCTGCTGGAGCAGGATCGCCGACGTCTCGTCCAGCACGTGGGCGTCGTCCACCGCGAGCACGACCCGTGCACCGCCGGCCCGGGCGCGCAGGTGCTGCCGGGCCTCGCGCAGCAGCCGCGTGGTCGGGACGCCGCCCGGATCGAGCTCGGGGAACAGGTGCGACATCGCGCCGAGCGGGATCGACGTGGTGGAGCGCCCGGCCATCACCCAGCTCGGTGACCATCCCGGCTCCGGTTGTCCCGGCACGGGCCGCCCGGCCGGCTCACCGCAGACCGCCGCCAGCGCCGCCCGCGCGAGACGGGTCCGTCCGACGCCGGGCGGGCCGACCAGGACCACCCCGGCGCGGCGACCGGACCGGGCGGTGGCCACGATCGTGCGCAGGGTCGCGGCGCGTCCGACGAGGGGCCAGCCGCCGGTCATGTGCGCGCCCTCCTCCTGCCCAGGTCCACTGCTCGTGCCCGGCCGCGGAGGTCCCACGCGGATGGTCGCGCTCGCCGACGGTGGTGCCAATCGTCCGCACCCCCTCCGCACCGGTTCCCCGGACGACGGCGTTCTCGTTCCCCGGGGGGAGGACGTTTCGGGTGCGGCACCGGATTTCGCCCGTTCGGCCGCACCCGGGCTCGGTACCGTCGGGGTATGGCCGCCCCCGCATCCACCCCGCGCCGACCGATCGCGCGGGTCCTGCCGCCGTCGCTGCGCACGGCCGCGGGGACGATGCTGCTGTTCACCGCGCTGCTCTACCTGGCCGAGGGGGTGGACCAGGCCTCGGGCAACAACGCGTTGGACAACGCCGGGGCGATCGTTCCGCGCTCGGTGGACGGGCTGACCGGCATCCTCACCGCGCCGCTGCTGCACCTCGGCTGGGGCCACCTGGTGAGCAACACCCTGCCGTTCCTGATCTTCGGCTTCCTGGCCATGGCCGGTGGCTTCGCCCAGTGATTCATGGTCACGGCGCTGATCTGGGTGGCCAGCGGGCTCGGCGTCTGGCTGATCTCGCCTCAACCGGTGCTCGGGGTCTCCGGGGTGATCTTCGGGTGGTTCGTGTTCCTGCTCGCCCGCGGGTTCTTCGCCCGCAGCGGACGGCAGATCCTGCTGGCCGTGGTCCTGTTCGGGATCTGGGGCGGGATCCTCTGGGGCGTGCTGCCGAGCAACCCGATGGTCTCGTGGCAGGCGCACCTGTTCGGCGCGCTCGGCGGCCTGCTCGCGGCCTCGGTCGTGGCCAAGGCCGACCGCAGGGTCGCCGGCCCGCCGCCCCCGATGGTGGGCGGCGGCGGCTGACCTCAGCCGACCGGCGGACCCGTCACGGTCGCGACGAAGGCCAGCGCACGCTCGCGCAGACCCGCACGCCGTTGCGCCACGTCGGTCCCGGGCACCGGGCGCAGCGCGACCGTCGCCTTCTCCACCCGCACGTGCCGGGCACAGGCCAAGTCTGCGCAGACGTAGGTCCCGACGCTGTCGCCCTGCCGACCGGCCGCACCGGATCGCGCGGCGGCGAACAGCGCGACGCCACCCGCGGTGTGCGTGGTGCGGCACAACGCGCACATCGCGGCCGCACGTGCCCCGCCGGTGGCCGCCCGCAGGGCGATCCCGACCAGCCCGTCCGCGCCGTCGACCAGCAGGGCGCCGCGTCCGGACGAGCGCGGGTCGCGCCAGCCCAGCACGTCGTCCAACGGGTCGAGGCCGACCTCGCGCACCCACCCGGGCAGCGTCATCCGTCTCGCCTCGCCGCGGGAGCAGTTCGCCATCGCGCTGCGGATGCGCGCCTCGGTCGTGCCGGTCATGGCGGGGAGCCTACGAACTCCCGGACGCCCCCGCGAGTCGATTCCGCTCTAGCATCGGTGTTGTGAGCGACCCTCTCGACGCCCCGATCGGCATCTTCGACTCCGGCGTCGGCGGGCTCACCGTGGCCCGCGCGGTGATCGACCAGCTGCCGGCCGAACAGATCGTCTACCTGGGCGACACCGCGAACGGCCCGTACGGGCCGCGCCGGATCGCCGACATCCGCCGGCTCGCGCTCGCCGCCTGCGACGACATCGTCGAACGCGGGGTGAAGGCGCTCGTCATCGCGTGCAACACGGCGACCGCGGCCTGCCTGGCCGACGCTCGGGAGCGCTACCCGGTGCCGGTGGTCGAGGTGTTGCGTCCCGCCGTGCGCCGGGCCGTCGCGACCACCCGCACCGGGAAGATCGGGGTGATCGGTACCCGGGCCACGATCGCCTCCGGCGCCTACGCCGACGCGTTCGACGCCGCCCGCGACGTCGAGATCACCTCCGTGGCCTGCCCCCGGTTCGTCGACTTCGTCGAGCGCGGCACGACCAGCGGACGCCAGATCCTCGGCCTGGCCCAGAGCTACCTGGAGCCGATGCAGCGCGCCCGCTGCGACACCGTCGTGCTGGGCTGCACGCACTACCCGTTGCTGACCGGAGTCCTGCAGATCGTGCTGGGCCCGGACGTCACGCTGGTGTCCAGCGCCGACGAGACGGCCAAGGACCTCGTGCGCACGCTGCTGTCCCGGGACCTGCTGCGCGACGACACCGAGCCGCCGGCCGCGCACCGGTTCCTGGCCACCGGCGACCCCGAGCCGTTCCGCAGGCTGGGCCGGCGCTTCCTCGGCCCGGAGATCGGCCAGGTCTCCGGGGTGACCCACCCGGGCGCCGCCACCGGCTGAACCCGGGGGCTCCGGACCCGATTCGCACCCCGTTCAGCGATTCGCACGTGCTGCAGGGGGTGCGGCTGCTCGGATGGCGTGCGGATCCGGGTCGGTGCGCCTCCGGGGGCGGCGCGGAGCTGCGGTAGCGTCGCCGCCGTGATCGGCGTGCTGGTGCTCGTGGTACTCGTGGCCACGGTCGCGACGGCCCTGTTCGGTCTGGTCACGACGGCCCTGAACCGGCCACCCGACAGGGTCCACCGGGTCGCGGTCGGGATCTGCGAGGTGTTGCTCGTCGGGCAGGCCGTGCTCGCGGCGTTCCGGGTGTTCGGCGGGGTGACGCTGCCCGAGCAGAGCACGTTCCTGATCTACCTCGTGGTGAGCGTGTGCGTGATGCCGATCGCGCTGCAGTTCGCCACCGCCGAGCCGACCCGCTGGGGCGGCGCCGTGATCGCGATCGGCGCGATCGGTACCGCGGTGGCGGTGCTGCGCCTGCAGGGGCTGTGGGAAGCCGGGATGGGGGCGGCCGGCGGTGTCTGAGCCCGCCCGCGCGCCCCGCGCAACCGCCACCGGCCCCGGACGGGTGCTGATCTCCGTCTACGGGATCTTCGCGCTGTCCGCGACGGCGCGCGCGGGGGTGCAGATCGCCGGCCAGTTCGGCGAGGCGCCGATCGCCTACACGCTGTCCGGGCTGGCCGGGGTCGTCTACATCCTGGCCACGATCGGCCTGGCCGGGACGGGGCCCGGCTTCCGCCGCCTGGCCTGGGCCTCGGTGACGTTCGAGCTGGTCGGGGTCCTGGCCGTCGGCACGTTCACGCTCCTGGTGCCCGGCGACTTCCCGGAGGCGACGGTGTGGTCGGGCTACGGGAGCGGCTACGGGTTCATCCCGCTGGTGCTGCCGTTCGTCGGGCTGTGGTGGCTGCGCCGGACGGCGCGTGCGGGTTAGCGTGTGATATGCGGCTGATCGTGCTCGGGTGTTCCGGCAGCGGCCCCGGGCCCGGTTCGCCGGCGTCGGGTTATCTCGTCGAGGCCGGTGCCGCGCGGTTCACCCTGGACCTCGGCAACGGCACGTTCGGCGCGCTGGCGCGCCACCTCGACCCGTGGGCGCTGGCCGCGGTGGCGTTCAGCCATCTGCATCCCGACCACTGCTCGGATTTCGCCTCGCTGGCCGTGCACCGCCGCTACCACCCGCGACCGCCCTACGACGCGACCGCGTCCCGGCTGCCGGTGCACGCCCCCGGCGAGGCCCCGGACCGGTTCGCCGCCGCGTACGCGCCGTCGGCCGCCGAGAGGGCGGACACCGACCTCACCGACGTGTTCACCTTCCACGCCCTGACGCCCGGCGGCGAGGCGACGATCGGCGAGGCGCGGCTGAGCGCCACCCCGGTCGAGCACCCGTGCGAGGCCTACGCGCTGCGCGTCGAGCACGAGGGACGGACGCTCGTCTACAGCGGCGACACCGGGCCGTGCGACGGGCTCGTCGAGGCCGCCCGGGGCGCCGACGTGCTGCTCTGCGAGGCCAGCTGGCCGCACGTGTGCGACCGGTGGAGCGAGCCGCCGCCCGGGGTGCACCTGTCCGGGCGCCAGGCCGGCGAGCACGCGGCCGCCGCCGGGGTGTCGCGCCTGCTGCTCACCCACGTCCCGTCCTGGTGCGACCCGCAGGAACTGCTCGCCGAGGCCAAGGCCGCGTTCGACGGCCCGACCGAGCTGGTGTACCCGGACGGGGCCTTCGAGATCTGAGGTCCTCCTCGCACCCGGCTCGGTGATCGGCGGATCGGTCCCGATCGTGGCCGTTCCCGGCCTCGATCGGGACCCGGCCGCCGATCATGTGGTGGGTCCGGGGTCAGCGGGTGGCGTGCACGAGGTAGCCGCGGTCGTCGTCCCGGCCGTCGTCGCGCGCGACCGATCCGGCCTCGCGTCCCAGCGCCACCGCGACGGCACCGAGCAGGTGCACCTCGCAGTCCCACCCGCGTGCGGTGAGCAGGGCGCCCGGGTCGTCGGTGCCGAACAGCCACGGGCTCCCGGCCGCGGTCATCGCGTCCAGTATCGGCCGGGCCCGGGCCGAGGCCAGCAGCCCGGCGCCGACGACGTCGATGATCAGATGGCTGCCCGGTGCGGACAGCGCCGTGACGGCGTCCAGCAGCTCGTGCACGGCCGGCTCGGGGAGGTACTGCACCAGGCCCTCGACGACCCAGCAGGCCGGACGGCCCGGGTCGAAGCCGGCGGCGCGCAGGTCGGCAGGCCAGTCCGCGGTCAGGTCCACCGGCACCGGGACGCGGCGCGGCACCGGCACCGGCGCCGCGGTCCCGAGCAGGCCGGCCTTGAGCTCGAGCAGCGCGGGCCGGTCCAGCTCGAACACGGTGCACCGGGCCGGCAGGCCCAGCCGCCAGGCCCGGGTGTCCATGCCGGCCGCCGGCAGCACGATCTGGGTGATCCCGGCGTCGGCCGCGGCACGGACACGGTCGTCCTCGAAGCGGGTGCGGACCCCGATCACGTCGCCGGAGTCCATCCGGGCGGCCAGCGCGCGGCCGACGTCGCCGGCCAGGGTCGCGGCGAACGGGTCGTCGAAGAGGCGGTCCGGCCGCGCCGTTCGGCCGGCTGGCCGCGGTACTCGGGGCGTCCGACCGCACGCTGACCCGCCGCTACCGGCGGCTGCGCCGCGCCGGGGTGCTGCGCGTGGTCGGCGTCCCGAACGCGCGGGCACTCGGCCGGGCCGACTGGCTGATCCGGATGCGGGCCGTGCCGCACGCCGCCGCCGGCATCGCCGAGGTGCTCGCCGCGCGGGAGGACACCTCGTGGGTGGCGCTGGTCTCCGGCGGCGCCGAGATCACCTGCACGACCCGTGCCACGACCGGTGACGCGCTGGTGCTGCCGTCACTGCCGAGGTCCCCACGGATCGTCGACGTCACCGCGCAACGCCTGCTGCGACCCGTCGCCGGGATCGGCGGCTGGCCGGCCCGGCTCGCCGCGCTCACCCCGGACGAGGTCGATGAAATCCGGCCGTGCGCGGGATCCACGCTGACCGCGACCGACCAGCTCCTGCTGCCGCTGCTGGCCCGGGACGGCCGCACCAGCTATGCGGCGCTTGCCTCGGCGACCGGGTGGTCGGCGCCGGTGGTCGCGCGCCGCGTCGCCGAGCTGCGCCGATCCGGGGCACTGTCGCTGCACGTGGACGTGGAACCGGGCCTGTTCGGCGCGCCGCAGGGGTCGATGCTGTGGTTGACCGTGCGCCCGGATGCGCTGGCCGCGGTGGGGGAGTCGCTGGCCCGGCACCCGGACGTCGCGTTCGCGGCCGTGACCACCGGGGCGACCAACCTGGTCGTGATCGTCGCCTGCGCCGACGACGACGCGCTGCACGACGACGTGCTCGTGCCGATCGGCCGGATCGACGGCGTCACCCACGTCGACCTGGCCCCGATCGCCCGCCAGATCAGCCGCAGCGCACCCGCACCGTGCGGCGTCGCGGCGGGGGTTCCTACGATGGCGCGGTGACGCGACCAGACGGCAGAGCAGACGGCAGGACCGACGACGAGCTGCGCCCGGTGACGATCACCCGGGGCTTCCAGAAGCATCCCGCGGGCTCGGTCCTCGTCGAGTTCGGAGACACCAAGGTGCTGTGCGCGGCCAGCGTGACCGAAGGGGTCCCGCGCTGGCGCAAGGGATCCGGGCTGGGCTGGCTGACCGCGGAGTACGCGATGCTGCCCTCGGCGACGAACACCCGCTCCGACCGGGAGTCGGTCAAGGGCCGGGTCGGCGGGCGCACGCACGAGATCAGCCGCCTGATCGGCCGGTCGCTGCGGGCCTGCATCGACCTCAAGGCGCTCGGGGAGAACACGATCGCCCTGGACTGCGACGTGCTGCAGGCCGACGGCGGCACCCGCACCGCGGCCATCACCGGCGCCTACGTCGCGCTGGTCGACGCCGTGACGTGGCTGGGGGAGCGGGGCAAGCTGGCCGACCCGAAGCCGATCCACTGCCAGGTCGCCGCGATCTCGGTCGGGGTGGTGGACGGCCGGGTACGCCTGGACCTTCCCTACGAGGAGGATTCGCGCGCCGAGGTGGACACGAACGTCGTCGCCACCGAGACCGGCACGCTGATCG
>JAKDNL010000193.1 GCA_030451825.1 Pseudonocardia sp.
GCGGGCGGGGGGACGGTCGCCAGGGGGACGGACGACGGGTCGCCGAGCCGGGCGGTCAGCGCCGCGGTGCCGCCCTCGACGAGGCGGGCCCACGGGTCGTGTGCGTCGTGTGCGGCCCGGACGGCGTCCAGTGCGCCGGCGGGGAGCGCGCGGGCAGCGGGGCCGGCGGCGCTGCCGTGGGCGGCTCGCACGAGGTCGCGGGCGGCTTCGGCGACGTCGCCGGCGTAGTTCAGGTGTGCGAACAGCCGGCCCTTGGTGATCCGCTGGCCGGCGCCGGCGGGCAGGCCGGCCGACTCGGAGTGCACGACCATGTTGTGTGGGAAACACCGTGCGCTGTACTCGGACGACGGGTCACCGGGCCGGCGCCACAGTTCGGCGCCGTCGCGCTCGGACCGCACGTAGGTCCAGCCGGCCGGCACGAGGAGGTTGCCCCACGCGGTGTGCTCGGCGAGCACGTCGAGCGGGCCCGTCGCCCGGTCCGGGTCGTACGGGCGCTGCGCGGGCAGCGGTCCAGGCGTGCCGGTGCTGGCAGGGCCCGGGGCCGGCTCCGGGTCGGCGGGGACGTCGCCGGCGTCGATCGGCTGGCCGCTACCCCCGATGACCTGGCAGGGCCGGGCCTGGTCGGTCTTGCGGTTCACCGAGCCCGGGAGTCGCAGCACGCGGGCCAGGTCACCGACCCCGGTCCCGTACACCCATCCGTGCCGCTCGGCGGCCCGCTGTAGGGCCCGCTGCACCCGCTCGGACAGCTCTGCGGCCTCGGCCAGCGTGGGCGCCTCGCGGAGCCGCCACAGCGGGTACAGGCCGCCCCCGGAGTGCACGACGATCGTCGGGGCCGGCATCCCGCACTCGGCGATGACGCGCTCGGCGGCGGCCTGGGTGGGCGGGTTGCCGGCGCCCTTGTGGCCCTCGGTGCCGTAGTCGACGTCGCCCCACAGCACCGGGACCGTCGCCGTGTCTTCTGCGCTGCCGCGCCGTGGGGCCGGGGGCCGCTCGACGAGCGTGGTCGCGCGGGCGTAGACGCCCTGCGGGCGTCCGGAGTCGAGCAGCATCGCGTGCACGGCCGCGGCAGCAAGCCCGCCGTCGTCGGTCGGGAAGAACTCGCCCCGCCAGTCGCCCGCCGCGCACACCTGCACGAACCCCGGGAGCCCGCCGAACACGCCGCGCAGGAACGCGAGCGCGGTGTCGTGGTCGAACCCCGGGGCCGCATCGTCCGGGACGACTTCAAGTGGCCGTGCGACGGTCACGAGCCCACCTCGAACACGGGGTCGGTCCACCGCGGGTGCCGGCCGATCTCGAACACCCCGAGGAACGCGAGCCCGGCCCGCCCGCCGGCCATGTCGGCGGCGGCCCGGATCGTGCCTGTGCGCGGGTCCTCTACCGCGTAGCTCACGCGGCTGCCGGTCGAGTGCCCGAACAGGTCGAGCGTGTGCTCGACGAGCACCCCGACGACCGGCCAGTACGCGGCGCGCACGCCGGCGCTGTCAGGCTCCGGCCTGCGGTAGACGGCGACCCGCGGCCGGCCGGAGTCGGCAGGGGTGAACGCGACGGCGCGTGTGTGCGGGGACGTGCCGACCGCTGAGGTAGGCGCTGCGGACGTGGTCATCGGGGGTACGCTCCGGGTCGTCGATGCGGTCGACGGGTTGTTGTGTGAGTAGCTGTTCTGCGGAGCCGGGCCCGCCCATGGCCCGGCTTTCGCGCTGTTCGGGGTCGGTGACGTCGCGGCTCATGCGGCGGGTACGCCTTCGAGCTCGGCGAGGACTGACGCGGTGATGACCCGGACCCGGCCGCCGACCTTGAGCGTCCGCGCGGGGAATTCGCCCCGCTTGACCAGCTCATAGCCGTACGACCGGCTCACGCCGAACGCCGCGCAGGCCGTAGGGACGTCCACGGTCGCGGACCATCCGCGGATGTCGTCGAGGGTCGGTGCGGGGATCTCCGTCATCGGATCGTCTCTTCCTGCATCTGTGTGAGGAGCACGGCGTAAGCCCGGGCGATGGCACCCGTGGGGCGCCTCGTTCCGGCCTCCCAGCGGGCAACGGTCACCCGACTCACGCCCAGTTCTTGCGCAAGCCGCGCCTGCGACACACGAGCCGCGCGTCGGACTGCGCGGGCCAGGGATGGGTCCGGAAGCCTGTGCGCTCGGATCTCGTCGAGTAGGGCCGTCATCTGTGCACCTCCCGCTCAATGGGTGGTGCCATCTTGGCTACATCTGCGGTACCGTGTCAAACGTGCACCAGTTGTTGATTGGCCTGTGCCGACTTGCGACACTCGTGGCCATGTCGAAGCGCCATCCAGTGACGTTCCTCCAGCCCGCGCACCAAGCAGAGCTGTTCCGCGAGCTGGAGGAGGGGCGCCACTGGGTCGCGTTCCGGGGCGATGAGCTGCCCTTGCCCGTGATGCTGAGCCTCGGACGGGCCGACGACGGTCGGCTCATCTGTACGGGGCTCGTGCTCGGCGCACCGACCGATGAGCTACGCGAGGTCACGTCCCGCTCGCTCCGGGGGGTGCCGATCTCCGAGCTGATCGGGGCGGTCACCGCGCTCCGCGATGATCCCGGGTTCGCCGCGTTCTACCGGGTCGCGCTCGGCCTGGCCGACGACGCTGCGGAGCTGCCTCGCAGCCGGCCAGGCGCCCGCGGGTACGACCGCGAGCACTTCGAGATGGTCGCCGCGACCTATCGAGCTGCGCTCGGCACGGCACCGAACGCGCCGACGCGGGAGACCGCGGGACGGCTGCACGTCAGCGAAGCGACAGCCCGCCGGTGGGTCCAGCGCGCCCGCGACATGGACCTGCTCGGCCAGTCCCACCCGGGGAAGGCCGGCGAGCAGCAACCACGACAAGACGAGGAAGGGAACGGAGATGGCGGCACCGAAGATCAGAACGGTTCAGGTCGGTGACCAGGTCCGATACCGGTTCGTGGTCGACACCGGCCGCGACCCGATCACGGGCAAGCGCCGGCAGCTCACGCGCACGTTCGACCGCAAGAAGGATGCGCAGGCAGAGCTTGCGAAGGTGCTGCACGAGGTGAACCGGGGCGCCTACTCGGCGCCGTCGCGGACCACGCTCGACGACTACCTGACCGGGTGGCTCCGCTCGGCGACCCGCGGGAAGGAAGCCGCGACCATCCGGAACTACGCGGACGCCCTGCGGCCGGTGCGCGACCGGCTCGGCGCGGTGCCGCTTCAGAAGCTCACCACACGGCACGTCGAGGATCTCGTCGACTGGATGGCCACGGAGGGCCGGCGCCGTGGCGGGAAGCCGGGCACGCCGCTCGGTGCGCGCACGATCGCGCTCACCCTGTCGCGGCTGCGCTCGGCCCTCGACGCCGCGGTCACTCACCGCCTGCTCGAGTTCAACGTCGCCGCCCCGGTGAAGGCGCCGGCCCAGCCCAAGACGCGCCGCGAGCCGTGGACGGCTGCGGAGGTGCGCACGTTCCTGCGAGCCCTGGCCGGCCAGCGGTTGGAGGCGCCGCTACTGCTGTCACTGCTCGGGCTGCGCCCGGCGGAGGTGTGCGGGATGCGCTGGTCCGACGTGGACCTCGACGCGGAGACGATCTCGGTCGCGAACACGCGCACCCTGGTCGCCACCGACGACGGGATGGTCGTGGTGGAGAAGGGGCCGAAGTCGGCGGCCGGGGTGCGGACGCTGCCGCTGCCCGCGCAGGTGACCGCGGCCCTGGGCCGGCTTCGCACCGCGCAGGCCGCGGAGAAGCTCGCGGCCGGCCCCGCCTACAGCTCGACCGGGTATGTGCTCGTCGACGAGATCGGCGAGCCGTGCCGGACCGACTGGTTCCGCCGGCGCGCCTACGAAGCTATGGGCACGGCCGGCGTGCGGAAGCTGCGCCTGTACGACGCACGGCACGCCGTGCTCACCTACCTCGCAGTGAACGGGGTACCCGGGGTGATCGTGTCCGCATGGGCCGGCCACTCCGACCTGTCCCTCGCGAGCCGGGTGTACGTCCACCCGTCGGCGAAGGATCTCGAACAGGGCCGGGACGCGCTCTCCGCGCTGCTCGGCTGAGCTAGATCGATCGACAACTACATGTGAGATTCTGTGAGATCCGGGCCCGCCGAACAGCAGTCAGGGCCCAGCTCACCGAAGTGAAACTAGGCCCTGACCTGGGAGTTTAAGAGTGGAGCTGAGGGGATTCGAACCCCTGACCCCTTGACTGCCAGTCAAGTGCGCTACCAGCTGCGCCACAGCCCCTTGCGATGAAAACAACGATACATGGCGTCCCGGGGCGCGCCGGAACGGGGTCGCCACCGTCGTCGGCCACCCCTAGCGTGGCCCTCGTGCAGCCCCTCGACATCGGACGTCTGGTCACCCTCGGCGACACCGCCGTCTCCCCCGACGGACGGCGGATCGCCTTCACCGTCCGGCGCGTCGACCTGGACCGCAACCGCTGTCGCAGTGCCGTCTGGCTGGCCGCAGCGGACGGCAGTGGCGTTCCGTACCAGCTCACCAGCGGTAAGCACGGCGACGGCGGGCCGGTCTGGTCGCCGGAGGGCACACGGCTGGCGTTCACCACCGGTCGAGGCAAGGGCGTCGATGGCTCGGCGCTGCGGGTCGTCCCGGTCGGGGTGCCCGGCGAGACGGTCACGGTGTGCGAGCGGGTCGAGGCGATCTCGGACGTGGCGTGGTCACCGGACGGGTCGCGGATCGCGTTCGTGTCGCGGGAGCGGACCGCGCGCTACGACACCGAGGACGAGCGGGCGCGGGAGCCGCGGCGGATCGACCGGCTGTTCTCCCGGGTCGACGGCGCGGGCTGGATCATCGACCGGCCGGCGAGCGTGTTCGTGGTGCCGGTCGACGGGTCGGCCGCGCCGCGGGTCGTCGCCGGCGGGCCGTACGAGCGCTCGGCGCCGGCGTGGTCGCCCGACTCGCGCACGCTGGCCGTCGTCGCGGCGCGGGAGCCGGGCTGGGACCTGCGCGAGCACGAGGACCTCTACCTCGTCGACCCGGACCCGGAGCAGGGGGCGGCGCCGCGGTTGCTCTCGACCTCGGGTCGGTCGCACCGGCTGCCGGCGTTCTCCCCGGACGGCACCCGGATCGCGACGCTGGTCAACGACAGCCGGATCGTGCCGGCGCACGCCAGACCCACCGTCGTCGACGCGCGCACCGGGACCGAACGGACGCTCGGTGCGGAGCTGGACCGCACCTGTGCCCCGCTCCCCGGGATTGCTAACTGTTCCCAAGATCTTGTAACAACCCGTCGTTTCCTGCCGTCCTGTGCAGTTGCCTGCCCGCGACGATGCGGACGTGGTCGGCGGGGTGCGCGCAGCAGCATCTGTGGCGGGAACGTCCCACGACTGGTAGTGTCGAACGTCAGTTCGATATCCGGGTTGGGGGTGGTGAGTGGTGATCCGCGCCTATCTGTTCGCGCTCGACCCGACTGACCAGCAGGTCGAGGCGATGCGTTCGCACTGCGGCGCGGCCCGGGTCGCCTACAACTGGTGCCTGGACCAAGTTCGGGCCAACTGGGGGCAACGGCGCGCCGAGGAGTCCTACGGGATCCCCGAGCACGAGCGCACCCCGTGGATCAACACCTCCGCCTACAGCCTGCGGAAAGCCTGGAACGCAGCCAAACACGAGGTGGCGCCGTGGTGGGCGGAGAACTCGAAAGAGGCCTACGCCACGGGGTGCGCGAACCTGTCGACCGCCCTCGGGAACCGCCGCGCCGGTCGAACCCGGACGCCCCGGTTCAAGTCCAAGCGCCGCGCCCGGCTCGCCTGCCGGTTCAGCACCGGCTCGTTCGGGCTGGTCCGCGACCGCCGCCACGTACAGCTACCGGTGATCGGGACCGTGCGCACGGCCGAGTCGACCCGCAAGCTGGCCCGCAAGCTCGACACCGGACGGGCGCGGATCCGCTCGGCCACCCTGAGCTTCCAGCGCGGCCGGTGGCACGTGTCGCTGTCGGTCGAGCTGCCCGACCACGAACCCGCCCCACGCACCGGCGGTCGGGTCGTCGGCGTTGATCTGGGCATCACGCAGCTGGCCACCCTCTCGACCGGACAGAAGGTGCCAAACGGGCGTCGTCTCGACGCGCAGCTGCGGCGCCTGCGCCGCGCCCAACGAGTGTGCGCCCGACGCCGCGGCCCGGACCGGCGCACCGGCACCGAGCCCTCGCAGCGGTGGCGCACCGCCCGCGCCCGCGTCGACCGGATCCACACCCGGGTGGCGAACCTGCGCCGCAACGACACCCACCAACTCACCGCACGGCTGGCCCGCGCCCACGACGTCATCGTGATCGAGGACCTGCACGTGGCCGGGATGCTGCGCAATCGGCGCCTGGCCCGCTACATCGCCGGGGCGGCCTGGGCGCAGATCCGCCGCCAGCTCACCTACAAGTCCGAGCGTTCCGGCGTGTGTCTGGTCGTGGCCGACCGCTGGTTCGCCAGCTCGAAGACCTGCTCGGGGTGCGGCACGGTGAAAGCCAAGCTGGCCCTCTCCGAGCGGAGGCATGCCTGCATGTCCTGCGGTGTCGTGCTCGACCGCGACCACAACGCCGCGCTCAACCTGGCCGCCCTCGCCGCGGCCGACACCGGCGAGTTGCGCCGGGAGCAGCCCGACAGAATCGATGTCAGACCAGCCCAGCACGCCGGGGCGGCAGTCGGACCGCTGCGGGAAGAGTCCAACAGGACTCAACGTCACCGCCGCGAGGCAGTGACTCGATGACCGGGACACAACGTCACATTTCATCGAACGGCATGCTCCCCGATCTGGGACGGGACGGCGACGATCTCCTGTTCTCGCTGGAGGACCGCGGCAACGTGCACCTCTACCGCGTCGCCACCGACGGCTCCGGCACGCCGGAGCGCGTGCTCGGCGGCGACCGTGTCGTGTCCGGTATGGACCGGGCGGGCGGCACGACCGCGTTCCTGTCCGCCACCTCGTCCCGGCTCGCGGAGCTCTACGTCCTGAATCCGGACGGCACGGAGCGGCGGCTCACCCATCTCACGGACCCGTTCCACGCCGCGGTGCCGAGCCCCGCGCCGTCCTACCTCGCGGTGCCCGCCCCTGCCGGGGACGGCGACGTCGACACGTGGGTGCTGCTCCCGGACGGCGACGGGCCGGCGCCGGTCCTGCTGTCCATCCACGGTGGACCGATGACGCAGTACGCGACCGCTTTCCTCGACGAGTTCCGGCTCTGGGCCGCGGCCGGCTACGCCGTCGTCTGGTGCAACCCGCACGGCTCGACCGGGTTCACCGAGAACTGGGCGCGCGCGATCCGGGCGCCGGAGGCGCGGGAGAAGCCGGGCACCGGGTGGGGCGGCATCGACGCCGACGACGTGCTGGCCGCCCTGGACGGCGCGCTGGCGGCGTTCCCGCGGCTGGATCCGGACCGGGTCGGGGTGCTCGGCGGCTCCTACGGCGGGTTCCTGACGAGCTGGCTGGTCGGGCACTCCGACCGGTTCGCCGCGGCGTGCAGCGAGCGCGCGGTGAACAACCTGGAGTCGGCCGAGTGGAGCTCGGACATCGCGGCCTGGTTCCGCTGGGAGATCGGCGTCGACCACGTCGAACATCCGGAGGTCTACCGGCGGATGTCGCCGGTCACCTACGTCCGCGCCATCGAGACCCCGCTGCTGATCCTGCACTCGGAGAACGACCTGCGGTGCCCGATCGAGCAGGCCGACGCGCTGTTCGTGCCGCTGCGGATGCTGGACAGGCCGGTCGAGTACTGGCGGTTCCCGGAGGAGGGCCACGAGCTCTCGCGCAACGGGTCGCCGCGGCACCGGGTGGCGCGAGCGCGGATCATCCTGGACTTCTTCGCCCGCCACCTCGGCGGCGCGGCACCGGACGAGGTGCCGGCCGGCTGAGGATCGGACGGGATCGGCCCTCACACCGGATCGGCAGAGCGCCACCACAACCACGCCGACGTGGCCCCGGCCAGCGCGGCGAGCACCCCCAGCGGGATCACCAGCTCCGTCACGTCGACGAACGACGTGGTCAGCAGCGGCGCGGCGAACCCGACGTAGGCCCAGGTGTAGAACAGCCCGTTGCACGCGCCGCGGGTGGCCGGTGTGGACACCCGCGCCACGAGCACCAGCCCGGCGTTGAGGCACAGACCGCCCCCGGCGCCGAGCAGGACGCCGGCCAGGAACGTCAGCGGGACGGCCTGCGCCAGCCCGGACACGACCCCGACGGCGTAGCCGAGCGCGCCGAGCCCGGCCCCGACCGGCCCGCAGCGGGCGCCGAGCCGGTGCGCGAACGGCTGCACCAGCGTCCCGGACCCGAGCGCGGCCGCGGCCAGCACGCCGGTGAACACGACCAGCGACGACTGGTCGGCCAGCAGCAGTGGCAGCACGGTCACCGCCACCGACGGGAACGCGTAGACGCAGATCGCGGTGGGCACCGTGACGCGGGCGAACAGCCGTCGGCCCGGCACCGTCAGGTTCGGCCGCGGCAGCCAGCCCGCGCCGTCACGGCCGCCGCGCCCGGGCGTCCCCACACCGACCACCGCCAGTGCCCCGACCAGCGCGATCAGGACCAGTGCGGCATGCACCAGGTAGGGCAGCGTGAGCGGCGCCGGCCCGTACCCGGCCAGCAGCCCGGACGTCAGCGGGCCGAGGCAGAACCCGGCGGTCTGGGCGATCGACGCGCGGCGCGCCGCCGTCGGAGCGTGGGCGGGTCCGGCGAGGTCCTGCAACCACGCGCTGCCGACGCTGAACACCGCGCCGGATGCGAGTCCCTGCACGAACCGGGCGATGAACAGCACGGCCAGCGAGTCGGACCCGACCAGGAACAGCAGCGACGCCAGCCCGACGAGCACCGTGAGCGGGAGCAGCACCCGCACCCGTCCGAGCCGGTCCGATGCCGGCCCGCCGAGCAGCAGCGACGGCGCCAGCCCGAGCGCGTAGACCCCGAAGATGGCGGTGAGCACGGTCGGCGAGAGGTCGAGGGTGTCGCGGTAGACCAGCAGCAGCGGGGTCGGCACGTTGGTCCCGAACGCGGCCGCGAACAGTAGCCCGCACGCGACCCACCACACCCGCTGTCCGTCGTCGCGCACCCGCGCATCATGCCCCGCCGCCGGCCCCGCGCCCCCGGGCCGGTCGACGCGGATGCCTTCCGGCGCGAGCGGGCCACCAGCGGACCCGGGCTTCTACGGCGCGCGGCGTCCGCGGCGCGGGGGCGGCGACGATCCGGCGCCGCGTGCCAGCAGCGCAGCCGGGACGCCGTGGTCGGCGCGCAGGCGCAGCAGCGCCGGCTCCGAGGTCCAGAACGTCGCGAAGTCCTCCGGCGCGAACTTGTCCGCGATCACGTGCATCGCGATGTCGTGACGGACGTACTCCACCGAGACCAGGACGACGGCCGGATCGTCGGTGTAGACGCCCCACGCCTCGTCGTTGACCACGCCGCCGATCACGGCCTGCTCCCGGTCCGCGGCCACCACCAGCAGCCGGCAGCCCAGGTTCTCCAGCACCACCTCGGGGGTGGAGAACCGGTGCGTGGTGGTCGACCCGACCGGGTCCGCGTCGTCGCCGAACACGACCACCGAGACGTCGACGCCCTCGGCCTCGGCGCGCCGGGCGATCGGCTTGAGCGCGTCGAGCTCGGCCGGCCATGCGGAGACGAACAGCTCCCGGCGGACCGCGGCCACGACGTCCTCGGCGCGTTCGAGCAGTGACGTCCGGTCGGCCAGGCTGTGCACCAGACGGACCTCCGGCGGGGAGGCGACCTGCGGGAGCTCGGCGCTCAGGACGTCGATGGACCAGTCGAACTCGCGGCGCATCCGGTCCAGCAGCGCCGTGGGCGGCAGCGGCAGGTATCCGACACTGGCCTCACCGGCGCGCACCTCGTAGGCCGCGCCGCGCCCGACCAGCTTGCCGAGCGTCTCGTAGACGGTGCTGCGCGGCACACCGGAGCGCTTCGCCACCTCGTAGCCGTTCAGCGGGGAACCGGCGGCCACGAGCGTCACGTAGGCCTTCGCCTCGTAGCCCGACATCCCGAGCCGCTGCAGCTCATCGACGACGCTCTGCTGGGACACCCGCGCATCCTGTCACCCCGCTTCGCCCATTCGGGGGAGGGCCCATCAGATCAGCGCCTGGTAGGCCCCGCCGTCCACCTGCAGTCCGGCGCCGGTCAGGTAGCTCGCCTGCTGCGAGCACAGGAACACCACGACCGACCCGAAGTCCTGCGGTGCGCCGAGTTCGCCGGCCGGGACGGTCGCCAGCGCCGCGCACAGCGCATCCTCGTCGGGCAGCGTGCTGCGCACCCGGTTCGTCTCGTGCAGGCCGGGCTGCGCGGAGTTCACGGTCACGCCGTCGGCTGCGATCTCGCGCGCCAGGGTGCGCAGGAACCCGGTCGCCCCGGCGCGGGCGGTGTTGGACAGGGCCAGGTGCGGGTAGGGCTGGCGCACCCCGAGCGAGGTGATCGCGACGATCCGCCCCCATCCCTGCGCGCGCATCCCGGGCGTCGCGGCCAGGCACATCCCGACGACGGCGAGCAGGCAGCGGTCCAGCGCGGCCCGATAGTCCCCCAGCACGTGGTCCGAGACCGTGCCGGGCGCCGGGCCGGGGCCGTTCACCACCAGGATGTCGAGCCCGCCCATCCGCTCGGCGGCGCCGGTGACGAACGCGGCGGCGGCGTCCGGGTCGGTGAGGTCGACGGTCATCGCCTGCGTGCCGTTGCCCAGCCGCTCGGCCGCGGCGCGCGCCCGGTCGGTGTCCGAGCTGCACAGCGTGACCTGCACGCCCTCGGCGACCAGCGCGGCCGCACACGCACATCCCAGCCCGGTGCTGGCGGCCGCCACGGCCGCACGCCGGCCCGCGATTCCCAGGTCCACGCCCGGTCTCCTCCCGTCGGGGCCGGGCGCCCGCCGGCCGGCCCCGGGGAACCTACCGCCGGGTGCCCTCGTGCGCCGTTTTAGCGGCTGCCCCACCGCTAACCCCGCCCCGGCCCCCCAGGCGCCCCGTTGAACCCC
>JAKDNL010000825.1 GCA_030451825.1 Pseudonocardia sp.
CCGTTCCTCGGCGGGCATGGCGTCGGCCGGCCGGCTGCCGGTGGGCCGGCTGCCAGTGGGCCGGGCCTCGGCGGGCCCGGCGCCAGGGGGCCGAGCCTCGGTGGGTGGGCCCTCGGCGTACGGGTCGTCCGGGAACGCGTCGCCGTACTCGTCCTCGGGTGGTTCGGGCGGCAGCGGAGTCCCGGGGTCGGTGCCGTGGTGTGCGGGAGGAACGGTGTCGGGCACCCCGCGATCCTACGAGCCCGCACGCACCCACCGTGGCCCCGCCACCGCCATCGGAACTCCTGTCCGCCCGACACGGGGTGAGCGTGACGTCAGGGCTGTCCGGTCCGGCCTCCGCAGCTCTGGTGTCACGTTCACCCGTGATCCACCGTGTGGACGCCGGATCGGGCCGGGACTCCGATCCGGTGCCGCACACCGGTGGGTGGAGCTGCGCGGACCGGGCACGGGGGTGTAGCAACACAGGGGACGACGGCGCGCCGACAGGCGAGCGCGCCCCGCACGCGGTAAGGAACCCCTGTGGATCTCAAGATCGGTTACAAGGCGTCGGCCGAGCAGTTCGGCCCGCGCGACCTGGTGGAGTACGCCGTCCGCGCCGAGGAGCTCGGCCTGGACAGCGTCTGGGCGTCCGACCACTTCCTGCCCTGGCGGCACAACGGGGGGCACGCGCCGTCGGCGCTGGTCTGGATGGCCGTGGTCGGGGAGCGGACCAGCCGGGTGCAGATCGGCACCAGCGTGCTCACCCCGACGTTCCGCTACAACCCGGCCGTGCTGGCCCAGGAGCTGGCCAGCATGTCGTTGCTGCACGGCGGGCGGATCGCGCTCGGTGTCGGCACCGGCGAGGCGCTCAACGAGATCGCCGTGTCCGGGCGGGAGTGGCCGGAGTTCAAGGAGCGCTTCGCCCGGCTGCGCGAGGCGGTGCGCGCCATGCGGGCGCTGTGGACCGAGGACAAGGTCAACTTCGAGGGCGAGTACTACACGCTCGTCGAGGCGATGATCTATGACCGGCCGGAGACGCCGGTCCCGGTCTACATCGCCGCCGGTGGCCCGATGGTGGCCCGCTACGCCGGACGCCAGGGCGACGGCTTCATCTGCACCTCCGGCAAGGGCATGGATCTCTACACCGAGAAGCTGCTGCCCGGTGTGGCCGAGGGCGCGGAGAAGGAGAGCCGGGACGCCTCGGGCATCGACAAGATGATCGAGATCAAGATGTCCTACGACCGCGACCCCGAGCGCGCGCGGGAGAACTGCCGGTTCTGGGCGCCGCTGTCGCTCTCGGCCGAGCAGAAGAACTCCGTGGAGTCGTCGGAGGAGATGGAGCGTCTGGCCGACGAGCTGCCGATCGAGACCATCACGAAGCGCTGGATCGTCGCCTCCGACCCGGACGAGGCGCTCGAGCAGATCAAGCCCTACCTCGACGCCGGGCTCAACCACCTGGTGTTCCACGGCCCCGGCGACGACCAGGAGCGCTTCCTGTCGCAGTTCGCCGAGGACGTCCTGCCGAAGCTGCGGGTCCTCGCGTGACCACCACCGAGGGATCCGCTGTCGTGCGGGACGGCCGGGTGCTGCGGGTGCAGGTCTCGCGCGGTCGTCACGGCACGCTCGACGGCGAGGTCCTCGACCAGCTGCACGGTCTCCTGGCGACGGTGGCCGAGCAGGACCCGGCCGATCCGGACGGCGTCGGCGCGGTGCTGCTGGTGGGGGAGGGGGAGAACTTCTGCACCGGAGGCGACGTGCGCGCGTTCGCCGGCGCGGCGGACCGCAAGGCCTACGTGCACGGCCTGGCCGAGAGGTTCCACGGGTTCCTGCAGCCGCTGGTGGACTCGCCCGTCCCGACCGTCGCCGCGGTCCGCGGCTGGGCGGCCGGTGCCGGGATGAGCATCGTGTGCGCCACCGACATCGCGGTTGCCGGCCGGTCCACGAAGCTCCGCCCCGCCTACCCGGGGATCGGGTTCTCCCCGGACGGCGGCATGACCTGGACGCTGCCGAGGCTGGTCGGTGCGGCGCGGGCGCGCCGGATCCTGCTCACCGACGAGGTGCTCGACGCCGCGGCGGCGCTGGAGGCCGGCGTGGTGGCCACGGTCGTCGACGATGACGACGTGCTCGCCGAGGCCGAGCGCACCGCACACCGGCTCTCCCAGGGACCGACGGCCGCGCTGGGCCGGATCCGCGGCCTGCTGACCCGCACGTGGGACGTCGAGCTGGGCGAGCAGCTCGCATCCGAGGCGGACGCGATCGCCGCCAGCGCCGCCGGGGCCGAGGGCGCCGAGGGCCTCACCGCGTTCGGCGAGAAGCGCGCCCCCCGGTTCCACTGAC
>JAKDNL010000194.1 GCA_030451825.1 Pseudonocardia sp.
GCTACGCGGTCGACGGCTACGCGGCCGACGGCTACGCGGCCGACGGCTACGCGGCTGACGGCTACGGTGCCGACCGATATGCGGCCGACGGCTATGGCGCCGACCGGTACGACGCGGACCCGCTCACCGGGGACATGAGCGTCAGCGACCTGCACACCGACCCGCACGGGTGGGAGCCGGTCGCCGCCGACTACGCGCCGGCTCCGCCCCGCGGGAGCCCGCCTGTCCGGCAGGATCCTGGGATCGAGCGGCCCGACGCCGGGCCACCCATCCCGCGCCAGCGCACCGGCGGGAGGGATGGGGAGCGGACCGCACGCCCTCCCCGCCGCGCCGATCCGCGGGGTTAACGCCAGGCCTAGGACCGGCCACCGCGCCCGTATTACGACCGAGCCGATCGCGACCGGCCCGCACGCCGTCCGGCCCGCCGCACGTCGTCGCGCCCCCGGCCCTCCGCCCGCGACGACGAGACCTCCCGCCGGACGGGGACCGCCCGCCTCACCGCGACGTCCCGCCGCGAGGCGATGGCCCGCGAGGCGACGGGCCGCGAGGCGACGGGCCGTGAGGCGACCGCTCGCGAGGCGACGGCCCGCCGGGCCAGGCCACCCCGCCCGGCGGTGACCGCGCATCCCGAACCGTCACGCCAGGAGGCGGCGACGGCCGGGGAGAGCGCCCGCGCGGAGCGGTTGAATGACCTGATGGGCCTCCCGGGCCCGCGGATCTCCACACTCGTCGTGCCGGTCGCGATCGGCACGCTGGTCGCCGTCGCGCTCGGCGTCTGGGCCCGGGAGCACGACCCGACCGGCGTCGCGGTGAACCTGGCCGGGTTCTCCGGCGCGCTCGCGGTGAAGACATGGCTGGCCTCCGCCGCGATGGCGTTCGGGCTGGTGCAGCTGTGGTCCGCGCTGGTGATGAGCGGCCGGATAGGCCGGGGCGCCACCCCGCTGATCCGAGGCCTGCACCGCTGGTCCGGGCGCGCGGCCGTGCTGATCACGGTGCCGGTCGCGATCCAGTGCCTGATCGCACTGGGCTGGTCCGGCGCGACGCCGCGGACCCTCGCGCACTCGCTGCTGGGCTGCCTGTTCTACGGGGCGTTCGCGACCAAGATGCTGCTGCTGCGCCGTCGCCGCGTCTCCGGCTGGGCGATGGCCCTGGCGGGCGGGCTGGTGTTCGCGCTGCTCACCGGAATCTGGCTGACGTCCGCGGCCTGGTTCTTCGGCACCCGCGGCTTCACGTTCTGACCCGCGACCTGACCCGCGACCGCCAGCCCGCCCGCCATCGAGATCCCACTCGACCCCGAGGGAGTCCGACGTGACCACCACCGACCTGACCCGCCGCGCCGTCCTGGCCGGAGCGGGCGCCCTCTGCGCGACCTGCGCCACCGGGTGTGCGACCTACGGCCACGGAAACGAGGGACCGGCGCCCGCGCCGACCGGAGCCGCGCCCGCTCCCGACGCACCGCCGGCGGCCCCTGCCCCGGCCCCGGTGGCGGAAGAGCAGGGGCTGGCCGCCACCTCCGAGATCCCGGTCGGCAGCGGCATGGTCCTCGCCGATCAGGGTGTGGTCATCACCCAGCCGGCGGCCGGGGAGTTCAAGGCCTTCGGCGTGGTCTGCCCGCACCAGGGCTGCCAGGTCGACAAGGTGACCGACGGCGCCATCTCCTGCCCGTGCCACGGCAGCACGTTCGCCCTCACCGACGGCGCCCCGACCGCCGGTCCCGCGACGTCCCCGTTGGAGCCGCGCCAGGTGAGGGTCACCGGCGGGCACGTCGTCCTTGCCTGACCTCTGCCGCGCCGAACGGCGCAGCGCTGCTCTGCCGGCGGGGCCCGCGTCCCCGCCGAGCGGGGGTCGCCCGCCCCGAACCTGGACGAGGGGCGCCTGCTCGTCGGGCACGACGTGCACGACCAGGACGGCCAGCGGTCGCGGCCGCTGGCACGTCGCGTTCTCCGTCGACGTCGACGAACCCGCCCCCACGCCCCGGGACAGCGGCCGAGTCGTCGGTGTCGACCTCGGCATCACCGACCTCGCTACCCTGTCCACCGGCGAACATGTACCCAACACGCGGCGCCTGGACCGGGAGCTGCACGACCTGCGCCGCGTCCAGCGCACCTGCGCCCGACGTCGCGGCCCGGACCGCCGCACCCGCATCGAGCCATCAAGGCGATGGCGCAAGGCCCGCGCCCGCGCTGACGCCATCCACGCCCGGGTGGGGAACCTGCGCCGTAACGACACCCATCAGCTAACCTCGCGCCTCGTCGGTGACTTCGACGTCATCGTGATCGAGGACCTGTACGTGGCCGGGATGCTGCGGAACCGGCGTCTGGCCCGGCACATCGCCGGGGCGAACTGGGCGCAGATCCGCCGCCAGCTCACCTACAAGACTCAGTGCGGGAGCAGCCCGACGGAACTGATGTAAGCCCGGCCGTGCACACACCGCCGGCAACCAGACAGCTGCGGGAAGAGTCCTGCGGGACTCAACGCCATCGCCGCGAGGCGGTGGCTCGATGACCGCGACAGAACGTCACGTTTCATCGAACGGTCACACGGTCAGCTCGGCGCCGATCGCGCAGGCCGTCTCCCGCAAGAGCGGGACGACGTCGTCGCGCACCCGTTCCGGCGTGGACCGCCCGGCGGACGTGGACGACGCGAGCGCCGCGACGACCCGTCCGGAGCGGCCCCGGACCGGCGCCGACGCCGAGATCAGCCCGTCCTCCAGCTCGCCGACCACGATCGACCAACCCTGCTCGCGCACCCGGGCGAGCTCGGCGTGCAGCGCGTCCGGGTCGACCGTCGTACGTGCCGTGAGGCGCGCCGGCGCCCCGGACCCGAGTGCCGACGCGACCCGTTCCGGATCGGCCCAGGCCAGCAGCACCCGTCCCATCGACGTCGCGTGCGCCGGAACCCGGGTGCCCACGGCCACGGTGATCGTCATGATCCTCCGCACCGGCACCCGCGCGATGTAGACGACCTCGTCGCCGTCCAGCTCGGCCAGCGACGCGGACTCGCCGGTGCGCTCGGCCAGCGCCAGCAGGTGCGGCTGCGCCGACTCGATCAGAGCGTGCGCGGCCGTGTAGTGCTGGCCGATCGCGAGCACCCGCGGGGTCAGTGACCAGCGGGGCCCGGTGGCCGCCACGTACCCGAGCTTCTGCAGGGTGATCAGGATCCGGCGCACCGCCGGCCGGGACAGCCCGGTGGCGACCGCGAGCTCGGCGAGGGTGGGGCGGGGGAGGTCCTCGTCGAACGCGTTGAGTACCGCGAGGCCGCGTTCCAGGCTCTGGATGCGGTCGCGGTCGCCCGGCTGGTCCACCCGTCCTCCCGCTTGACGCGGGTCCCGTCCGTCCGAGACCCTCGTACGCACAGCGTGCAGTAGGTACGCACTGCGTACAAGTCGGCGCGAGCCCACCTCGATACCGAGGAGTTGATCGGACAGTGCTGTTCCACGTGCGCATGGACGTGGCCATCCCGCGCGACCTGGACCCGGACGTCCGGGCCACGACCGTCGCGAAGGAGAAGGCGCGGGCGCTGGAGATCCAGCGTTCCGGCAAGTGGCCGCACATCTGGCGGGTGGTCGGGCAGTACTCGAACATCAGCATCTTCGACGTCGGCTCGGCCGACGAGCTGCACGAGCTGCTCTGGTCGCTGCCGCTGTTCGAGTTCATGACGGTCACGATCGCGCCGCTGACGACGCACCCGTCGGACCTGGCGGTCCAGTGATGCGGCTGCACCACCGGGTCGACGGCCCGGACGACGCCCCGATCCTGGTGTTCGGCCCGTCCCTGGGTACCGACCTGGGCCTGTTCGACGCCCAGGTCGCCGCATTCTCCGACCGGTTCCGCACCGTGCGCTACGACCTGCGCGGGCACGGCGGTTCGCCGGTCCCGTCCGGCGACGCGACGATGGCCGACCTGGCCGGCGACGTCGTCGAGCTGCTGGACCGGCTCGGCATCGAGCGTGCGCACTACGTCGGGGTGTCCATCGGCGGCGCGATCGGCCAGCAGCTGGCCGTGCACACCGACCGGCTGCTCAGCCTGGCCGTGCTGGCCTCGGCCGCCCGGTTCGCCGACCCGGACTCCTGGGGTACCCGAGCGGCGACGGTCCGGGAGAAGGGCACCGAGGCGATGGTCGCCTCCCGGGTCGGGACCTGGTTCACCCACGCCTTCGAGCGTCGCGACCCGGATGAGGCACGCCGTCTGCTGGACATGCTGCGCGCGACGTCCGACGAGGGGTATGCGGCCTGCTGCGCCGCGATCGGCGGCTTCGACATCCGCGGCGACCTCTCCGGCGTCACGGTGCCGACGCTGGCCGTGGCCGGCGCCGAGGACCCGGCGACCCCGCCCGAGTTCCTCCGGCTGATCGCCGACTCGGTGCCCGGCGCCCGCTACGCCGAGGTCCCGGATACGGCGCACCTGCTCAACGCCGAGGAGCCGGACCAGGTCAACGAGCTACTGGCCGGCCACCTCAAGGAGGCCGCGGGCCGCTGACCGCGGTGACCACGACGGGTCACCCGGCCGCCTGACGCGCGCGGTAGGCCGCGACGTGGGCGCGGTTCGCGCAGTTGCCGGTGTCGCAGAACCGCTTGGAGCGGTTGCGGGACAGATCCACCAGCACGGCCTCGCAGCCGTCCCCTGCGCAGCGGCGCAGGCGGCCCAGGTCGTCGCCGCGCACCAGATCGGCCACGGCCATCGCGACCTCGGCCCCGATCCGGTGCGCCAGCGGCGCCTCCGGCGGTGTGACGTGCAGGTGCCAGTCCCACCCGTCGTGCCGGGTCAGGTACGGGGTCGCCCGCGCGTCGGCCAGCAGGTCGTTCACCAGCGTGACGGTGGTGTCGCGGTCCGGTGCGTCCCACAGGCCGCGCAGACGGCTCCGCATCGCGCGGACCGACGCGAGCTCGTCGTCGGTGCCCAGGTACTCGCCGGTGTAGGGGTACTCGACCAGCCAGGCGTCGAACCGCGCGCGGTCGGCCAGCGGATCCGGCTCGTCGAGCGCGGTGTTCACCAGCGAGGCCGCGGCGACGAGCGCGACCTGGGTGTCATGAGCGAAATCCAATTTGACTCCTGACGTCGCCCGTTCCTACTGTCACGAGTATATGAACTCCATGGTCCTGACATGAATCCGACGGTCGTGCCCCGGGGTCTGCCCTGGGCGCTGGTCTCCGCGGCGACCTTCGGCTTCTCCGGTCCGCTCGGCACGTCGCTGCTCGAGGCCGGGTGGTCGTCCGGTGCGACGACGCTGCTCCGGATCGCCGGTTCGGCCGTCCTGATGCTGCCGGTCGCGCTCGTGCTGCTGCGCCGCCACGGGATGACGGCGGGCTCGGCCCGGACCGTGCTCGTCTACGGCGTGTTCGCGGTCGCCGGGGCGCAACTGTGCTTCTTCTACGCGTTGCAGCACCTGTCGGTCGGGGTGGCCCTGTTGCTGGAGTTCCTGGCACCGGTGCTGCTCGTCGGGTGGACGTGGTTCCGGACGAGGCGCACGCCGTCGACGACGACGTTCGGCGGCTGCGTGCTCGCGCTCGTCGGGCTCGCGTTCGTGGTGGACGTGTTCGGACCGTCCAGGGTGGACCTGGTCGGCATCGTCTGGGGAATCGCCGCCGCCGGCTGTGTGTGCGTCTACTTCTCGCTGCCCGGAGGCGGGGGAGAGGACTCGATGCCGCCACTGCTGATGATCTCGGGCGGGATGGCCGTCGGGGCCGTGCTGTTGACGGTCACCGGCCTGACCGGGATCACCCCGCTGCGCGCCGGGTCGGGAACCGGGGTCCTCGGCGGGATCGAGATGAGCTGGGTGGTCATCGGGGCGATGCTGGTGGTGATCTCCACGGTGGTGGCCTACGTGGCGGGAGTCGTGGCGATCCGGCGGCTGGACACGCGCGTGGCCTCGTTCGTGGGGTTGAGCGAGGTGCTGTTCGGGGTCCTCGCGGCATGGTTGCTGGTGGCGCAGATGCCGACACTGACGCAGCTGGTCGGGGGAGTGCTGATCCTGGCCGGGATCGTGGTGATCCGGCGCGCCGAGGTGCGGTCCGTCGCTCGCCTGGACGCGACGGTGGCGGCGTAGGGGTTTCGTCGCCCGTCGTCGTGATCCGGACTCGCTCTGCGAAGGATGCCCGTTCCGCTGAGTTCAGCCGGCCGTCCAGCTGAACAGCGGCTGACCGGCCAGCACCGGACCGGATGCGCGGTCGGTGGCGCTGTCCGGTTCGGCCTCCATCAGCACGACGGGGCAGACCGCGGACAGGTCGCGCGAGCGCACCAGGCCGGGATCGAACGAGTCGACCGGCGTACCGGACTCGATCTCGTCGCCCTCGGTCGCGTGCACCGTGAAGTCCTCGCCCTCGAGTGGCCTACGCGCTGATCTACTACGTGATGTTCCGGTTCGTGATCCGCCGGTGGAACCTGCGGACCCCCGGACGGGAGGAGGAACCTGCGGTGTCGGACGCTCCCGACTCCGGCGGCGCGGAACCCTCGGGCGCCGATCCCGACCAGCCGCCGGATCGGCCGACCGACCGGCCGAGCTCCGGATCGGGGAGCTGACCGCGATGGCCACCCGCACCGCGACCGTCGCCTCCGAGGTCGGGCTGCACGCCCGTCCGGCCGCGCTGTTCAGCCGCGCCGCCAAGGAGACCGGCCTGGCCGTCACGATCGCCGTCGACGACGGGGACCCTGTCGACGCCACCAGCGTGCTCCGTGTCCTCACCCTCGGCGTAGGCCCCGGGCAGCAGGTGACGCTCTCCGCGGACGGCGACGGAGCCGACGACGCCCTCGATCACCTGGCCTCCCTGCTGGAGTCCTCCTGAAATCGGACCCGGGCCCCGGCGGCCCCGGCCCGGTCTCCCGAGGGGACCTTTCTGGACCTCCTGGTGAGCGAGGGGACCCTTGGGGACGCCTCGTCCTGCGCGTTACCGGCCCGGCACGGCGCCGGGGGTCAGGACTGGGCGGCCGAGACGGCGGCGCGCAGGGCGTCGGGGGTGGGGTTCTGGACCTCCTGGCCGTTGACCTTCACTGTGGGGGTGCTGGCCAGCCCGTCCTTGGACGCCTGGTCGGTGAGGGCGGTGGTCCAGCCGACGTAGCGGTCGCTGCTCACACACTCGGCGAAGCCCGGTCCCCCGCCGGCCTGCTGCCCCAGCTCGGTGAGCTTCTCAGCCGTCAGACCGGGGGAGCCCTCGTCCGGCTGGTTCGCGTAGAGCAGCTTCAGGTACTGCGGGAACACGTTGTCGGCGGCCGCGCAACCGGAGGCCGCGGACGAGCGTGTGGAGTACTTGTCCGGCGACGTGTGATCCAGGATCGCGACCGGGTGGTAGACGATCTTCGCCTG
This sequence comes from Pseudonocardia sp., assembly GCA_030451825.1. GTDB lineage: Bacteria > Actinomycetota > Actinomycetes > Mycobacteriales > Pseudonocardiaceae > Pseudonocardia. Next base: position 7,300 of record JAKDNL010000194.1, read on the forward strand.
CCCGGCGGCCACCAGCTGGTCGACCGTCTGCCCGCTGAGGTCCTCGAACTGCTTGCAGGCCGGGCACTGGAAGTCCTGGTAGATGTCGATCGTGGCCTTCGCGGCCGGGTCGCCGACCGGGACGCCGGCGGCGGTCGCGTTGGGCGGCACGACGACGTCGGCCGGGCGCTGGGCCTGGTAGACGCCGAAGCCGACCAGGCCGGCGAACAGCACCACGGCGACGATGCCGAGCACCGTCCCGCGGGCCGGGCCGGACCTCGCGGTCAGCGGGTTCGGGGACCTCTTCCCGGATGCCATCAGTGTCCCTTCGTGGTCCCCAGCCGGTCGTCGAGCGCGAAGCGCCCGCTCGGCCGCCAGGTGAGGAGTACGGCGACGACGAGCAGGGCGCCGTCGCGCGCGAGTTCGAGTCCGTAGGTGGGTGACTCACCGGCCGCCAGCGCCCCGCCGGAGCCGAAGCAGCCGCAGTCGATCTGCAGGCCGCGCGCCCAGGCCGAGGCGATCCCGATCACGAACGCGCCCATCAGCAGCGCCGAGAGCGCCCCCGCGACCCGCACGCCGAGGCCCACCACGAGCAGCACGCCGAGCACGATCTCCACGATCGGCAGCCCGGCGCCGAGGACCTGCGCGGCCACGTCGGGGAGCAGGCGGTAGGCGCGGACGGCGCGCACGGACGCGTCGAGATCGGTCACCTTCAGAGCGCCGGCCACGATCCACACCCCGCCCAGCACGAGCCGTCCGGCCAGCACGAGCCAGCCCAGGACGCTTCCGCGGGTGGAGGCGTCCCGCGACACGGTGTCGACGTCGGTGGTCACCGAACAAGTGTCGCTCCGCGACCCGGCGTGGTTCCCGGCCCCCTGCGATCGGAACTGTTCCGCAGGTCACCGGACCCGCGGGTGAAACTGTCGGTGAGGTGCGGAACCATCGGTGCCGTGACACGCGACAGCCCGGCCACCGGCATCACCGCCCGTGCGGTTCCTGCCGGCCAGGAGCCGGCCTCCGGCGCCGCGGCTGACGTGCGCCTGGTCGAGCTGCGGATCGAGGGCATGACGTGCGCGGCGTGCGTGGGCCGCGTCGAGCGCAAGCTCGGCAAGCTGGACGGTGTCCGGGCCGCGGTCAACCTGGCCACCGAGCGGGCGCTGGTCGAGCACCCCGCCGGGGTGGAGGTCGCCACGCTGGTGGCGACCGTCGAGAAGGCCGGCTACGGCGCGTCCGAGATCGTGGCGGACCCAGACGGTGAGGGCGCCGCCGACGCGGCCACCCGGGACGACGCGGCGCTGCGCTCGCTGCGGCTGCGGATGGCCGTCGCGCTGCTGCTGTTCATCCCGCTGGCGGACCTGTCGCTGGCCATGTCGCTGGTCCCGTCGCTGCGGTTCCCGTTCTGGCAGGCCGTGGTCGCGGTGCTCGCGGTGCCGGTCGTGGGGTGGGCGGCGTGGCCGTTCCACCGCACGGCGGTGCTGAACCTGCGCCACGGGACCACGTCGATGGACACGCTGGTCTCGCTCGGGGTGATCGCGGCGTCCGGCTGGTCGCTGGGCGCGCTGGTGTTCACCGACGGCGCCCCGGACGCGGCCACCGGATGGCAGGCCGTGCTGCACCCGTCCGGGCCGCTGTACCTGGAGGTCGCGGCCGGGGTCACGACGTTCGTACTGGCCGGGCGCTATTTCGAGGCCCGGGCCCGGCGCAGCGCCGGTGCGGTGATGCGCTCGCTCGCGGCCCTGGAGTCCGACGACGTCGCGGTGCTCGACGCGGACGGCACCGAGCGCCGGATCGCGGTGCCGCGGCTGCGGGCCGGCGACCGGTTCGTGGTCCGGCCGGGGGAGCGGATCGCCGCCGACGGTGCCGTGACCGAGGGGGTCGCGGCGCTGGACACGAGCGCGATGACCGGCGAGCCGGTCCCGGTCGAGGTCGCGCCGGGCGACCCGGTGATCGGCGGCACGATCGCCACCGGCGGGCGGCTGGTGGTGCGCGCGGAGCGGGTCGGCTCCGACTCCCGGCTCGCCCGGATGCTCGCCGCGGTGGAGCGGGCGCAGACCGAGAAGTCGGCGGTGCAGCGTCTGGTCGACCGCGTGTCGTCGGTGTTCGTGCCGGTCGTGCTCGCGGTCGCGCTGCTCACGCTGATCGGCTGGCTGATCGCGGGCGCGGGGTGGGCCGGTGCGTTCGCGCCCGCGGTCGCCGTCGTGATCATCGCCTGCCCCTGCGCGCTCGGGCTGGCGACACCGACGGCGCTGATGGTGGCCACCGGGCGCGGCGCCGAGCTGGGCATCTTCGTCAAGGGCTACCAGGCGCTGGAGACCACCCGCGCCGTGGACACCGTCGTGATGGACAAGACCGGCACGCTGAGCACCGGCGCGATGACGGTCGCCGACCTGGCCTGCGCCGAGGGCACCGACTCCGGCGAGATGCTGGCCCGCGCCGCCGCCGTCGAGTCCGGGTCGGAGCACGCGATCGCCGCCGCGGTCCGGGCGCACGCCGAGCAGGCGCTCGTCGTCCCGGCCGTCGAGGACTTCGTGCCGATGCCGGGCCTCGGCGCCCGCGGCGTCGTCGACGGCCACGAGGTGACGGTCGGGCGGCCGCCGCCGGCCGGCGAGCTCGGCCCGCTGGCGGCCCGGGTCGCGGACTGGGACGCGGCCGGGCGCACCACCGTCGCGGTGACCGTGGACGGCGCCGTCGCCGGTGTGATCGCGCTGGCCGACCCGGTGAAGGACTCCGCCGTCGACGCCGTCGCCGAGCTGATCGAGATGGGCCTGCGCCCGGTACTGCTGACCGGGGACTCGCCGGCCGCCGCGCAGGCCGTCGCGAGCGCCGTCGGTATCTCCGAGGTGCACGCCGGGGTGCTGCCGGACGAGAAGGTGGACCTGGTCCGCCGGCTGCAGGCCGAGGGCGCGACCGTGGCCATGGTGGGCGACGGCGTGAACGACGCCGCCGCGCTGGCCGTCGCGGACCTGGGGATCGCCGTCGGATCGGGCACCGACATCGCGCTGGAGGCCGCCGACGTCGTGCTCGTGCGCGACGACCTGCGGGTGCTGCCGACGACCGTCGACCTGGCCCGGGCCACGATGCGCACGATCCGCGGAAACCTGTGGTGGGCCTTCGGCTACAACGTCGCCGCGGTGCCGGTGGCCGCCGCCGGGCTGCTCAACCCCCTGCTCGCCGGGGCCGCGATGGCGGTGTCGTCGCTGCTGGTCGTCACGAACAGCCTGCGGCTGCGCCACGCGGGCGGGTCGTTCGCCGCAACGTCGGCCGAGATCACCGCGGCACTGGACGACGAGGCCGCGCACACCGTCTGATCCGTGACCGGGAGCCCCGGGGCTCGGCTGTGGCCTGGGGATCTGCTGGTTCGGCGTCTTGCCGGTGGCCGAGATGCGCACAGTCGCCGCCGAGGCCAGCGAGATAGTCAGCAACCAGGAGTGCGAGACCGACCGCCGAGGTTGACGACAATCTGAACCGATCGCTGTCTGACCGGGCCGATCCCGCGGACGGCGGCCCGAAACTGTCGGGGGTCGAACGTATATTCGACATATGGTGATGGGGCAGGCGGTTCCGGAGGGTGTGGCGGCGATGCCGCCCGGCCCGG
>JAKDNL010000195.1 GCA_030451825.1 Pseudonocardia sp.
GTGGTGAAGCCGTACTTGAGGCAGTGCGCGCCGCCGGAGTTCTCCGCGACGTTGCCGCCGATCGTGCAGACCTGCTGGCTCGACGGATCCGGTGCGTAGTAGAGCCCGTACGGGGACGCGGCGGCGGTGATCTCCAGGTTCGTCACGCCCGGCTCCAGCACGGCGCGGCGGTTCTCCGGGTCGATCTCGAGCACCCTGTTGAGCCGGTTGAGGCCGATCACGACCCCGTCGGCGACCGGCAGCGCACCGCCGGACAGCCCGGTCCCGGCGCCGCGGGCGACGAACGGGACGCCGTGGCGCGCGCAGACCCGCACACAGCCCGCGACGGCTTCGGCGGTGCGGGGGAGCAGGACCAGTTCGGGGACGACGCGGTATCCGGTCAGCCCGTCGCACTCGTAGGTGCGGGTCCGGATCGGGTCCGAGACGACGTCGGCGACGCCCAGGGCGCCCACGAACTCGTCGACGATCCGGCGGTCCAGTGGCATCGGAACACTCCTTCTCGCACGGCGGTGGTGGTGGGGCGGGTCGAGACTACGACGGCACACCGACAGTTCGCCCGGCCGGAAACTCCCCGGGTGATATCGGAAACTTCCATGATGCGAAAATTTACTTCCACTGGTAGACAGTGGACCAGACCGGGCCCCGCCCCACGTAGAGAGGATGGTCACAGTGGCCGACGCCGCCGGACTTCAGGTGGACGACAAGCTGCGCGCCTTCGTCGAGGGCGAGTTGCTCGCCGACGTGGACGTGAGCGCGGAGAACTTCTGGGCGACGCTCGCCCGCCTGCAGGAGCGGTTCGCCCCCCGGATCGCAGATGCGCTCGCCCTGCGCGACGACCTGCAGGCCCGGATCGACGCCTGGCACGCCGAGCACGGCGCCGGTTCGCGCCGGGACTACGAGAAGTTCCTGACCGAGATCGGCTACCTGGCCCCGGAGCCGTCCCCGGCGCCGGTGATCGACGTGGACCGGGTGGACCCGGAGATCGCCGAGGTCCCCGGCGCGCAGCTGGTGGTCCCCTCGACCGTCCCGCGCTACGCGCTCAACGCCGCGAACGCCCGCTGGGGATCGCTGTTCGACGCCCTCTACGGCACCGACGTGCTGCCGCAGGACCACGAGCTCGCCGCCGGCTACGACGAGAAGCGCGGTGCCCAGGTCATCGCGGCCGCCGACGAGCTGCTCGACGAGCTGTTCCCGCTCGCGCGCGGTGGCCACGGCGACGTCGGGGCCTACCGGGCCTCGGCCGACGGCCTGGTCGCGGACACCGCCAACGGCACGGTCGGCCTCGCCGACCCCTCCGGATTCGCCGGCTTCCGCGCGACCGACGACGGCGGCAGGGGCGCGGTGCTGCTGGTCCGCAACGGCCTGCACGTCGAGCTGACGATCGACCCGACCACGCAGGTCGGGCGCCAGCACCACGCCGGCGTCTCCGATGTCGTGCTGGAGTCGGCGGTCACCACGATCGTCGACCTGGAGGACTCGGTCGCGACCGTCGACGGCGAGGACAAGGCGCTGGCCTACCGCACCTGGCTGGGCCTGATGACCGGGGACCTCACCTCGGAGTTCTCCCGCGGCGGCGAAACGATCACCCGCCGGGCCAACCCGGACCGCGAGTACACCGGCGCCGACGGCGCGGCGCTCACGCTCCCGGGCCGCTCGCTGATGCTGGTCCGCACCTGCGGGCACCACATGACCACCAGCGCCGTGCGCACCGCCGACGGCGCCGAGGTCAACGAGGGCGTGCTGGACGCGCTCGTCGCGGCCACCGCGGCTCTCTACGACCTGCAGGGCAAGGGCCCGCACACGAACTCCCGCGCGGGCAGCGTCTACATCGTCAAGCCCAAGCAGCACGGTCCCGAGGAGGTCGCGCTCACGGTCGAGCTGTTCGCGGCCGTCGAGGAGGCGCTGGGCCTGCAGGCGAACACGCTCAAGATCGGCATCATGGACGAGGAGAAGCGCACCACGCTCAACCTCTCCGCCTGTATCGCCGCGGCCCGCGAGCGCGTCATCTTCGTCAACACCGGCTTCCTCGACCGCACCGGCGACGAGATCCACACCTGCTTCGCCGCCGGTCCGGTGCTGCGCAAGGGCGACATGAAGTCGACGACCTGGCTGCAGACCTACGAGACCCGCAACGTCGACGTCGCGCTGGCCGCCGGGTTCGCGCACTCCGCGCAGGTCGGCAAGGGCATGTGGGCCAAGCCCGCCGCGATGGCCGAGATGCTGGAACAGAAGATCGGGCACCCGAAGGCCGGTGCGAACTGCGCCTGGGTGCCCTCGCCGACCGCCGCCACCGTGCACGCGCTGCACTACCTGCGCGTCGACGTGCACGCCGTCCAGTCCGAGCTGGCGTCGCGCAAGACCGCGGACCGTCGCGACCTGCTCGAGCTCCCGCTCTCGGACCCGTCGACGCTCTCCGACGCCGACCGCACGCATGAGCTGGAGACCAACGCGCAGTCGATCCTCGGCTACGTGGTGCGCTGGGTCGGGCTGGGCATCGGTTGCTCGACGGTGCCCGACCTGGAGGGTGTCGGTCTGATGGAGGACCGCGCCACGTTGCGGATCTCGAGCCAGCTGATCGCGAACTGGCTGGCCCACGGCGTCGTCGAGGAGAAGACCGTCCGGGACACGTTCGCGAGGATGGCGGCCCTGGTCGACGAGCAGAACGCCGGCGAGCCCGGCTACTCGCCGATGGCCGAGGACCTGGAGGCCAGCGAGTCCTTCCAGGCCGCCCTGGAGCTGGTGTTCACCGGCGAGCAGGAGCCCAACGGCTACACCGAGCGCACCCTGACCCAGTGGCGTCAGCGCGCCAAGTCCCGCGCCTGACCCGGGTGGGTGGGCCTCGGTGGTGGACGAGCGTCACTGTCGTTGCGTCGGACGCTACGAATGTCACATTCGTACTTCGTGACCCCGCCTGCGCCCGGCCGAGCGCCGGCTCGCGGTCGGGCTCGGCCCGGTGAGTGGGGCGAGCGTCACGGTGTGGCTGTCCACATGACCACAACGTGACGGTCGATCGCGCCGGGCGCCAGCCGTCACATCGGGCGCCTGCCGACACGGCGCGGGCCGCGACACGGCTGCCCGGCCGACCGCCGGGTCCGCCAGGCCACATCGGGCTCGAACTCCGCGGCGCGGCCCGGCCTGCCCGCCTACGGTGGATCGTGTGATCGAACTGCGGGTCGCCGGCCTGGACCATCCGGACGCGGTGGCGTTGAACGAGCAGGTGCAGAGCTACTACCGCCAGATCTACGGCGACGGTGACCTGACGTCGTTGCACAGCGAGCAGTTCGCGGCCCCGCGCGGGCTCTACCTCCTCGGCTACGACGGCGAGCGGCCGGTCGCGTCCGGTGCCTGGCGTGCCCTGGAACCCGGAGCCGGGGACGACGTCGTCCGCGACGGCGACGCCGAGATCAAGCGCATGTATGTGGTACCCGACGTGCGGGGCAAGGGGCACGCCCGCGCGGTGCTCGCCGAGCTCGAACGCGCCGCCCTCGCGGCCGGGCGGCGGCGGATGGTGCTCGAGACCGGCACCGAGCAACCGGACGCGGTGGCGCTCTACGTCAGCTCCGGGTACGCCCCGATCGGGACGTTCGGCACGCACCGCGACGACCCCCGCTCACGCTGCTTCGCCAAGCCGCTGGGCTGACTCCCGGGGACCGGCCCGGTGCGGCCGGGCCCCGACACGGGCGAGTACCGCCTCGCGACGGGCGTTCCGTCGGTGCTGGTCGATAGGATGATGCCGATCCCCCAGACACCCGGCCCCGTCCCCTTGCCGGATCGCCCCGACGACGACGCGTGTACGCCTCCCCGGGCCGCGCCGCTAGGAGCTTGCAAACCGTGCTCGTGCTCGTGCTCGCCCATCTCCTGGTGGCCGCCGCGCTGCCGGTGGTGGCGCGCCGCAGCAGGGCACTCGGGTTCGGCGTCGCCGCGGTCCTTCCCGCGATCACCCTGGTCTGGGCCCTGGCGAACGCCGAGGCCGCGCTCGGGCCGGGTGTCTCCGAGCGGATCGAGTGGGCGCCGCGCCTGGGCCTCTCGCTGAGCCTGCGCCTGGACGCGCTCGGGCTCGAGATGGTCGTGCTGGTCAGCGGGCTGGGTGCGCTGATCCTGGCCTACAGCGCCCGCTACTTCGCCTCCGGCAGCCGGGACGCCCCGCGGACGGCGACGCTGCTGCTCGCGTTCGCCGGTTTCATGCTCGGCCTCGTCCTGGCCGACGATCTGCTCACACTCTACGTGTTCTGGGAGCTGACGACGATCGCGTCGTTCCTGCTGGTCGGGCAGGGCGGACTGCACCGGGCGAACCGGCGCGCGGCGGTGCAGGCGCTGCTGGTGACCGTGTTCGGCGGGCTGGCCATGCTGCTGGGCATCGTGCTGCTCGGGCACGCGGCCGGCACCTACGTGATCTCCGAGATCGTCGCCGCGCCGCCGGGCGGGGCCGCCGCGACGGCCGGGATCGTGCTGATCCTGCTCGGCGCGCTCACCAAGTCCGCGCAGTTGCCGTTCCACCCCTGGCTCCCGGCGGCGATGGCCGCCCCGACGCCGGTCAGCGCGTACCTGCACGCGGCGTCGATGGTCAAGGCCGGCGTCGTGCTGGTGGCCAGGCTCTCGCCGGCGTTCGCGGTGCGCCCGGAGTGGTGGGTGCCGGTCGTCGTGCTCGGGCTGGCCACGATGCTGCTCGGCGGCTGGCGGGCGCTCACCGAGCCCGACCTCAAGCGGCTGCTCGCGTTCGGCACGGTCAGCCAGCTCGGCTTCCTGATGGTGCTCTTCGGCGCGGGCGGGCGGATCGCCGCGTTCGCCGGCATCGGCATGCTGCTCGCGCACGGCCTGTTCAAGGCGCCGCTGTTCATGGTCGTCGGTGCCATAGACAAGATCACCGGGACGCGCCGCGTCGACGAGCTGTCCGGCCTCGGCCGGCGCCGCCCCGCGCTGGCGTGGATCACCGGGCTCGCCGGGGCGTCGATGGCCGGGCTGCCCCCGATGCTCGGATTCGTCGGCAAGGAGGCCGCGTTCGAGGCGTTCCTGCACGACGCCGACCTGCGCGGCTGGATCGTCGCGATCGGCCTGCTGGTCGGCTCGATGCTCACCGTCGCCTACACCATCCGGTTCTTCTGGGGCGCGTTCGCGACCAAGCCGGGCCTCGAGCCCACCGAGTCCTCCGCACCGTCGGCCGGGCTGACCCTGCCGGCCTGGATCTGTGCGTTCGCCGGGCTCGGGCTCGGCCTGTTCTACGGCTTCCCCGACGCCCCGGCCGAGTCCTACGCGGCGGCCTATCCGGAGACGGGTGATCGGGTCGCCTCGGGCTACCACCTGGCCCTGTGGCACGGCCTCGGCGCGCCGCTGCTGTTCTCGGCACTGGCGGTCGTCGGTGGGCTGGCCCTGCACCGCTGGAGAGGCGCGGTGGCCGCGACGTCGGCCCGGCTCGCGACACCGTTGTCCGCGCAACGCGGCTACGAGCAGGTGGTGAGCGGGCTGGAGCGGCTCGCCACGTTCGTCACCGGTCGCCTGCAGGCCGGTTCGCTGCCGGCCTACCTGGGCTCGATCCTGATCACGATGCTGGCGCTGCCCGGCGTGGCGATGGTGCGTGCGCTGCTCTCCGGGCTGCTGCCGCCGACGCCGCGCCTGATCGACACCGTCGCGCAGCTGCCGCTCGGGGCGGTTCTGGTCCTGTGCGCGCTGGGCCTGCTGCGGGTGCGCCGCCGGTTCACCGCGGTGTTGCTGCTCGGGGCGATCGGCTACGGCATCGGCGGGCTGTTCATCATCGACGGTGGACCGGACCTGGCGCTGGCGCAGTTCCTGGTGGAGACGTTGACGCTGGTCGCGTTCGTGTTCGTGCTGCGTCGCCTGCCCGCGCACTTCGACACGACGCGCACGGCCAGGTCGTTCGGGCGGGCAACGGTGGCCAAGGCGGTCGTGGCGGGAACCGCGGGAGTCATGGTCGCGCTGACCGCGGTGCTGCTCAGCAGCGCCCGCACGGCACCGGCGACGGCCAGTGCCGAGTACGTCGCACAGTCCCGGGAGGGCACCGGGTCGGACAACGTGATCGCCGCGATCCTGGTCGACTTCCGCGCGCTCGACACCGTCGGCGAGATCACCGTTCTGCTGGTGGCCGCGTCCGGCGCGGCGAGCCTGGTGCTGGCCACCCGGTTCGACCGCCGATCCCGTCGCGGTGAGGTCGACAGCGGCTCCGGGTCGCCGGACCACGAGAGGGAGCTGCAGGCATGACGAGCGAGAACCGGGGGAACGGGGGGCCGGAGCCACCGTCGTCGCCGACCTCCATCGACGTGGCCGGCCCGGTGCCCTTCGCCGAGTGGGACACCCCGGCCGAGCAGTGGTCGTTGCCAGGGGCGTGTCCGGTCGGCACGCGCCGAACGATGATGTTGGAGACCTCCGCCCGGGTGCTGTTCCCGGTCGTGCTGGTGTTCTCGGTGTACCTGCTGATCGTCGGTCACTACGGCCCCGGCGGCGGGTTCGCCGGTGGGCTGACCGCGGGGCTCGCGTTCGTGCTGCGTTATATCGCCGGCGGCGGCTCCGACGGCGCCGAGATCGGCGCCAGGATCAAGGTGCGGCCGCCGATGCTGGTCGGTCTGGGACTCACGCTGGCCGTGCTCGCGGCGCTGGTCCCGGTCCTGTTCGGCGCGCCCGTGCTGGCCAGCGCCAAGGCGACGTTCGTGCTGCCGGTGATCGGCAAGGTGGACCTGGTGTCGAGCCTGGTGCTCGATATCGGGGTGTACCTGCTGATCGTCGGCGTGGTGCTGGACCTGCTGCGCTCGCTGGGTAGCGGTATCGAGCGCGATGCCCGCGCGGCGGGCGATGATCCGGAGGACCCGGAGCATCCGGTGGTCCGGCCGTGAGCGGCATCAACCTGGCCATGGCACTGGTTCTGGCCGTGCTGTACTCGGTCGGCTTCTTCCTGCTGATGCAGCGCTCGCTGATGCGGATCCTGATCGGCATCGTCGTGGTCGGGCACGGCGCCAACCTGCTGCTTCAGCTCGTCGGCGGGCCGCCCGCGCGGGCCCCGGTGTTCGGCGTCGCGCCACCGGAGGAGTTCGCCGATCCGTTGCCGCAGGCACTGGCCCTGACCGCGATCGTGATCACGTTCGCGCTCACCACCTATCTGCTCGCGCTGGGGTACCGATCCTGGGTGCTCACCGGGCACGATGAGGTCCAGGACGACATCGAGGACCGCCGGATCGCGTTGCGTGACCGTCCCGACGGCTCGATGGGCGAGGACGCGGCCGAGGGCGACCCGGAGGCCGAGGGCGACCCGGGTTCAGCCGCCGCCTCCGACGCGGCCGACGACTCGGACCCGGACGAGCCGGCCGCGGTGGGGGCGGCTCCGGGCTCGGGTACCGACGCGCCCGACGTGCCGGGGCGCGGCGACGGCGACGCGGACGGGTCCGGCCGATGACCGGCGCCTCGCTGCTGACCGCGCTGCCGGCGATCGCGATCATGCTGCCGATCCTGGGCGCGGCGCTGTCCGTGGTCGGGTCCCGCTCCGCGCGGCTGCAGCGGTTGATCGGGATCGCGGTGCTCTCGCTGCTCAGCGCCATCGCCGCGGTGCTGCTGGTGGCCGCGGACTCCGGCGGTCCGGTGGTCACCGAGCTCGGCGGCTGGCCGGCGCCGATCGGTGTGGTCCTGGTGGCCGACCGGCTCTCCGCGCTACTACTGCTGATCTCCACGGTGGTCACGCTGGCGGTGCTGGTCTACGCGATCGACCAGCGGATCTCCGACTACGGCCGGGAGACGCCGTCCACGACGTTCCACCCGATCTTCCTCCTGCTCTCGACCGGTGTGTCGATGGCGTACCTGACCGGTGACCTGTTCAGCCTGTTCGTCGCGTTCGAGATCATGCTGGCCGCGTCCTACGTGCTGATCACCCGCCGGACCGACGCCGCCCGGGTGCGCTCCGGGATGACCTACGTGGTCGTCAGCCTGGCGTCGTCGCTGCTGTTCCTGACCACGATCGCGCTGGTCTACGCCTCGACCGGCACGGTCAACCTCGCAGACCTGTCCGGCCGGATCGCGCAGCTCCCACCGGAGCTGTCCACGGTGCTGAGCCTGATGGTCGTGGTCGTGTTCGGAATCAAGGCGGCGATCTTCCCGCTGCACTTCTGGCTGCCCGACAGCTACCCGAACGCGCCCGCGCCGGTCACCGCGCTGTTCGCGGGCCTGCTGACCAAGGTCGGTATCTACGCGCTGCTGCGGACCCAGACGTTGATCTTCCCGCACGACGGTCCGTCGATCCTGCTGCTGGTGATCGCGGCCCTGACCATGGTCGTGGGGGCGCTCGGGGCGCTGGCGCAGAACGACCTGAACCGGCTGCTGTCGTTCCTGCTGGTCAGCCATATCGGCTTCATGTTGTTCGGGCTGGCCCTGTTCGACGTGCGCGGAGTCGCCGGCACGGCGCTCTACGTCGTACACCACATCACCGTGCAGGCGACGTTGTTCCTGGTCAGCGGGTTGATCACGCGGAGGACGGGGACAGTGTCGATCGACGCGATGGGCGGGCTGGTCAAGCTCTCGCCGGGTCTGGCGGTGCTGTTCGCCATCCCCGCGCTGACGCTGGCCGGGATCCCGCCCACGTCCGGGTTCGTGGCCAAGCTCGCGCTGCTCGAGGCCGGGGCGGGTGCGGGCGTCGCCGGTTCAGTCGTGGCCGGTGTGGTGGTCCTGGCCAGCCTGCTGACGCTCTACGCGATGGCCCGGGTCTGGGTACGGGTGTTCTGGGGCAAGCCCAAGGAACCGCTGCCGGACCCGGATCCGAGCGACGAGCTCGTCGTCGGGACGTCACGCACGTCGGCGCCGATGTTCGTGGCCAGCGCCGGGCTGATCGCGGTCAGCGTGCTGATCGCGGTCGCCGCCGGGCCGCTGACCGAGATCACCACACGCGCCGGATCCGACCTGATCGGACGCACCCCCTACGTCGACGCGGTGCTCGGCGAGGGCGCGCCGGGTGCGGGGCAGCCGGGGGTGGGCCGGTGAACCCCGACGACGCGCTCTTTCCCGCGGAGGAGTCATGAATACCGACGACGCGCTCTTTCCCGCGGAGGAGTCATGAACACCACCTTCATACGCCGGCTACCGCAGGTGGTCGGGCTGACGCTGGTCTGGGTGGCGCTCTGGGGGGTCCTCTCGCCCAAGATCGTCCTCGGCGGGGTGCTGGTCGCGGTGGCCGTCGTGCTGATGTTCCCGTTGCCGTTGCTGGATCGGCTCCCGGTCCGTCCGTGGCCGTTTCTGCGGTTGGTCGGCTTCCTGCTGGTGGACATGGTGCTGTCCGGGATCGTGGTCGCCCACCAGACGCTGAGCTACGGGCCGCGGGCCCGCTCCGGGATCATCGCGGTGCCGATGGTGACCCGCTCCGGGCGGGTCGCGACGATGGTCGCCGGAGGGTTGGCACTGACCCCGCGCAGCTTCGTGCTGCAGATCGACCGGCGGCGCGGGGTCTGGTATGTCTACGCGCTCGGGATGACCTCGGCGGCCGACGTGGAGAAGGTCCGTGAGCAGGTCCTCACGCTGCAGCGCCGGGTGATCGCGGCGTTCGGGCACCCCGACGAGGTGGCGCGCAGCCGTGCCGAGCGGCCCGCGCACCCCCTGTCCGAGAAGACGGAGGGCCCGTCGTGAACCTCGTGTTCTCCGTCGTGCTGGTGATGCTGACCCTGGCCGCGGGCCTGACCCTGCTGCGGATGTTCCGGGGGCCGAGCACCCTGGACCGGGTGGCGGCACTGGACGTGTTCGTCGTGCTGATCGTCGCCGCCACGGCCGTGTACGTGGCCATCTACCAGGACGGGTCGAACATCCCGCTGCTCGTCGCGGTGTCGCTGACCGTGCTGGTGGGCACGGTCACCGCGGCCCGTCTGCTCGAGCGTTGGGAGCGGCACCGGTGAACGGGGGAGCGGAGGCGCTATGAGCTGGGACCAGATCCGCGACGTGCTCTGCGCCGTGCTGATGCTCGCCGGCGCCGCGTTCTGCCTGCTCGGCGCGCTCGGGCTGGTGCGGCTGCCGGACCTGCCCGCCCGCCTGCAGGCCGCGACGAAGCCGCAGACCCTCGGCCTGCTGCTGATCCTGCTCGGGACGGCGTTCCGGGTGGAGCCGGAGAGCGCGGTGACGCTGCTGCTGGTGGTGCTGTTCCAGGTCGTCACCGCGCCGGTGGTCGCGCAGATCGTCGGGCGCTCGGCCTACCGCAGCGGCACGCTGGACCGCTCCCGCCTGATCGTCGACGACCTCACCGCCCAGGTCGACCGGGACACCCGAGCCGCGGAGGCCCGAACCGCGGAGGCCCGAACCGCGGAGAGCCGAGCCGCGACCGACACCGACCACCCCTGACCGCCACCCGCCTCTCGCGCGCCCACTTCCCGGGCGCCACTTCCCGGGCGCCTACCCCCTGCGGCCACCTCCCACCTCCCGGCGCACTCATGGAGCTTCCGTTTCGTGCCGCCGAACGAATGCTCCTTCAGAGCGTCCGGCACATGAGAGACCCGCGAGCCGGCCGGCGCTCGACAGGGTGACCACCGCATGGGAAGCGAAAGCGACCCACACATCCACACATCGTTCGCACCCTCAGGTGTGGATCGATCAGGGGGCATCACGTGCCCGTCACCATGGTCAACGGGGCACCAGTGCTGTCGAACGGGGTTCTGGGAGCAGTGGTGCCCCGTTGACCTTGGAAAGCGCCGGTGGCGGGCCCGTGGGGTGGGACCGCGCTGCCCCGAGCCAGCCGTTCGTCGCGCCTGCCGCTGCGAGGGGGCTTGTTCGTGATCGCCACCGTCGGCAGGCCCGATCGAGGTGGGCGGACCGGTCACCGGCCCCGCCAGCGCATCACTTGCCGGTCGCTCGAAGTGCGGCGGTAACCCGGGCGTGTGGACCCGGGGC
>JAKDNL010000196.1 GCA_030451825.1 Pseudonocardia sp.
CAACAGCAGGTGCCGCCGCGACCGCGCCGCATGCCCGGCATGCACCGACCGCATCACCCGATCCTGAACCGGTGCGGGCCCCGCGAGCGCGGCGAACGCGGCGTCGATGGCATCCCGCTCGACCGTGCTCGGTGCCGCCTGCGACAGGTGCAGATCCACGCGTTCTCCTCTACTGCCCGGCCACCGGAAGTGCTCCGGAGACCTTCTCGATCCGGACCGCGGTCGCCTTGAACTCCGACGTGCCCGACTTCGGGTCCCACGCATCGTTGGTCAGGACGTTCACATCCACCTCCTCGGAGAAGTGCGGGGTGAACGACGCCAGCCCCGGCCGCAACGACGGATCCACCGCCACCGGCGCCTCCACCGCCCCGCGCCGCGACACCACCCGCACCCGCTCCCCGTCGCCGATACCCAACGACGCCGCATCGGCGGCATCCATCCGCAACGACTCCCGGCGGCGCAGCGGCGAGGAATACCCGCCGGTCTGCACGCCGGAGTTGTAGGCGTCCAACAACCGCACCGTGGTCAGGCGGATCGGGAAATCCCCGTCCAGCACGTCGATCGGCGCGACGTGCTCGACCGGGGTGAACGGGGCCGGCGTCCCGAGCTCGTCGGGGTCGTCGGACCAGAGCCGGTCGTGCATCAGCGGGGTCCCGGGGTGGTCCTCGGACGGGCACGGCCACTGGATGCCGCCGAGCGCCTCGAGGCGGGCATAGCTCATGCCGGCGTGCCAGTTCAGCGACACCGACCGCAGCTCGTCCCACACCTCCTCCGCGGTGGGCTCGCCCCAGTCGTGACCCAGCTTGGTGGCCAGATCACAGATGATGTGGGTGTCCGGGCGCGCCATGCCGGGCGGCTCGATCGCCTTGCGCACCCGCTGCACCCGGCGTTCGGAGTTGGTCACGGTGCCCTCGTACTCACACCAATCCGCCGTCGCCGGGAACACCACGTCGGCCAGCTCCGCGGTCGCGGTCCGGAAGATGTCCTGCACGACCAGGCAGTCCAGCTCCTCCAGCATGGCCCTCGCGTGCGTGGCGTTGGCCTCGGACTCGGCCGGGTTCTCCCCGATGCAGTACAGCGCCTTCAGGTCGCCGCGCTCCATCGCCTCGAACATCTGCGACAGATGCATCCCCGGCTCCGACGGGATCGGCCTACCGCCCCACACGCCCTCGAACCGGGCACGGGCGTCGTCGTCGCCCAGGTCATAGCCACCCGGCAACTTCGACGGGATGGATCCCATGTCGCCGCCGCCCTGCACGTTGTTCTGCCCCCGCAACGGCACCAGCCCGGACCCGTAACGGCCCACATGCCCCGTCAACAACGACAGATTGATCAGGGCGAACACGTAGTCGGCCGCGTTGTGATGCTCGGTGATACCCAACGTCCAGCAGATCTGGGCACGGTCAGCCCGGGCGTAGGCGTGCGCGAGCTCCCGGATCGTGGCCGCCGGGACACCGGTGACCTCCTCGCCGCGCTCGAGCGTGTACGGCTCGACCGTGGCCGCGTAGTCATCGAAACCCGTGGTGGCCCGATCCACGAACGCCCGATTCACCAACCCCGCATGAATGATCTCCCGGCCCACCGCGTTCGCCAACGCGATATCCGTACCCACATCCAGACCCAGCCAGGCATCCGCCCAATGCGCCGTCGAGGTATGCCGCGGATCCACCGAATACATCCGGGCACCACGCTCGAGCCCCTGCAACACATGATGAAAGAAGATCGGATGGGTCTCCCGCGCGTTCGAACCCCACAACACCATCAGGTCAGCGTGCTCCGCCTCCACATAGGCGGAGGTGCCGCCGCCGGCACCGAACACAGTCGTCAGACCGACGACACTGGGAGCGTGTCAAGTGCGGTTACAGCTGTCGACGTTGTTGCTGCCCATCACCGCCCGCGAGAACTTCTGCGCCGTGTAGTTCATCTCGTTCGTCGCCTTCGAACACGAGAACATGCCGAACCGCTCACCCGGCACACCCCGGAACCCGGCCGCTGCCCGCTCCAGAGCCTCATCCCAACTCGCCGGGCGCAGCTCGCCGTCCTCCCGCACCAGCGGCTCGGTGATCCGAACATGACGGACGCGGTTACGGCGTCGGGGCATCATCGACCTCCAGGTGCGTGTGGATGCTGGGGAAGTGCGTCATCTTGCGTTCCCGACACCTGCCGGTCGAGCAGGTCGGCCAGGGCCGCGACGACTCGCAAGGTCGGTACCGCCGCCCCCGTGAGGTCGGCAAGCTCGATGACCGCCGGGAGAAGCACGTCGAGCTCGAGCGGTCGGCCGCGTTCGAGATCCTGCAGCGTCGACGTCTTGTGCTCGCCCACACTCGCCGCGCCCGCGATACGGCGCTCGATGGAGATCTCCGGCCGCGCTCCGACCCGGGCGGCCACGTCGAGGGTCTCCTCCATCATGGACTCGACGACCGAGCGGGTACCGGCGTGGTGACAGATCCCGGCCATGGTGGCGCGCGTCAACGCGCTGAGCGGGTTGAACGCGATGTTGCCCATCAGCTTGACCCAGATGTCGTTGCGCAGCTCGAGCTCGACTGGGCACTTGAGCCCACCGGCGACCATCGCTTCGGCGAACTCGGTGCACCGTGCGGACACAGTGCCGTCCGGCTCGCCGATGGAGAACCGGGTGCCCTCGAGATGCCGCACGACCCCCGGCGACTCGATCTCGGTGGCGGCGTAGACCACGCAGCCGATCGCCCGCTCGACCGGCAATGCCTCGCTCGTCGCCCCCTCCGGGTCCACGCTCTCGATGCGCCGGCCTTCGTACGGGCCGGCCAGTCCGTGGAAGTACCACCAGGGGATGCCGTTCTGGGCGGCGACGATGCTGGTGTCGGCGTGCAGGAGCGGGGCGACGAGCGGGCCGGCCGCCGCATAGGCGTTGGCCTTGAGGCCCAGCACCACATGGTCGACGGGTCCGATGTCGGTCGGGTCGTCGCTGGCGTGCGGGTGCGCGACGAAGTCCCCGCGGGGGCTGATCACCCGGACGCCGTTCGAGCGCAGCGCGGCGAGGTGTGGGCCGCGGGCGACGAGATGTACCTCCACCCCGGCGCGGCACAGCGCGGCTCCCATATAGGCACCGATGGCACCGGCACCGAGCACGGCGACCTTCACTGTGACCTCCCGCTGAGGGCCGGACCGGGCGAGCCGCCGGCGGCGGTCGCATCCGGAGGCATGTTATCCATACCGTATACAGTATGGACTCGATTGCCAACCGCGTATCGGGGAGAATTCATGCGTCGTTCGATCCGGCGATCCGATCCGGTTCGCCCGGCAGTGCACACTCGCCTGCGGATGGGATTCTGTATGCTGTAACCACTGACCGTCGTGAGCTGGCGGTTCTCGTACACCACCACCTGCGGAGCGCGCCGATGCCCGAGATTCCGACCGACACCCGACGGATCAATCGGCCGGTTCCGCTCCGGGAGAGCGTGTACAACGCGATCCTCGAAATGATCGTCGGCGGCGAGCTGCAGGCCGGCCAGCATCTCGTGGAGAACGAGCTGGCCATGTCCCTCGGCGTGTCCCGCCAGCCGGTGCGCGAGGCGTTGCAATGGCTGAACACGGACGGCTGGATCGACCTGCGCCCGGGGCTCGGGGCCTACGTGCACTCCCCCACTCCGGCCGAGGCCGACCAGCTGCTGGTCGTACGCGGCCTGCTGGAGACGGAGTCGGCCCGGTTCGCCGCCGAGCACGCCACCGCGGACGGGGTCGAGGAGCTCCGCGAGTGGTGCCGCCGCGGCACCCAGGCGCTGGAGGCCGACGACGTCGCGACGCTCGTCGCCGCGAACGCCGAGCTGCACGCGGCGATCGCCCGGTTGTCCGGAAACACCGTGCTGAGCGAGCTCGTGTCGCAGGTCGATCGACGGGTGCGCTGGTACTACCGGTCGGTGGCGCGCCACCGGGGCGCGCAGTCCTGGCGCGAGCACGCCGAGCTGATCGATGCCATCGCCGACGGCGACGGTGATCGTGCCGCGGCGGTCATGCGCCGACACACCGACCTCACCCGACAGACCTATCTCGAGCACTCCGTCGAGGACGACGCGGACTCGGCCGGCCGGGAACCCGCCCCGCAGGCCCTCTGAACCGCGCCCGCCCCGGCGGTGCACAGGGTCGCTCACGCAGCCCGGCCGGGCGCGGACAGCGGGGGCAGCGTGTTGGGCAGACCGGGCCGGCGCAGCGCCGTGGCACCCCATGCCGACAACGCTGCGACACCGCCCGCGAGCAGGAACGTGGCCGGTGCGCCCCAGGCGAGGACCGCGAGCACTCCGAGCCCGACCCCCAGCAGACCGCTGCCGGCCTTGGCGCTGTAGACGATTCCGTGCACCTCCGCGGCGCTGTCCTCGCCGAAGTACTCCCGCGCCAGGCCGGCGAACAGCGGGTAGAACCCACCGCCCCCCAGCCCGGCCACCGTCGCGGCCGCGGCCAGGGACACAGCCGATCCGGTGCCGAGGGCCACCGCGATCAACACCTGACCGGCGGCCAGGACCGCGAGGACCAGACCGATCGCCCGGCACCGTCCGATCCGCTCCGAGACACCGACCGCCATCGCCCGGCTCGAGCCGTTCACACCGACCAGGAGACCGACCGCGAGCGCGATCAGCGCAGCGTCGGCACCCATCCCCCGGGCGAGCACGACCAGGAACGCGGCGTCGAACAGTGACACCGCCCCCGCGCACAGCAGGATCAGCACCATCGCCGGCAGCGCGCGGGTGCGCAATGCCTGTGGCGCGGAGAACTCCCGGACCGCAGGCGGGTTGCGGCGCCGGCCCCGGCGCGGTTCGGTCCCGAGCGACCATCGCCGGGGCTCGACCGCGGCGGGCCACCAGCGGGCCGGCGGGTCGACGAACAGCAACCCGCTGATCGCGATCAGCAGGAACATCACGACCGCGGCGATGTCCAGAGCCGGGAGCCAGGACGACGCGTCGAGCGCGACGACCGAGGCGATCACGACCGGGACCGACCCGTAGGCGAACGCACCGGTGATCGAGCCGACCGCCGCCGCACCGCGTTCCGGGTACCACTTCGCGATGGTCGAGGTGCACACCGCATACACGAGACCGGCTCCGGTCCCGCCGACGACCGAGTAGCCCACCAGGACGCCCAGCGAGCTCGGCACGTGCGCGAGGGTCAGCAGGCCGACCTCGCACAGGATCGCGCCCATGAGCATCAGCACCCGCGGTCCCACCCACCCGCGTTGGCGCAGGTAGGCGATCGGGAACCCCACGCCGGCCTGGAACACCGTCCATATCGCGAGCGGCCAGAACGCCTCGGCCAGCGTCCAGCCGTTGCGCTCCATGAGTGCGGGCACCGCAGCCCCGTACCCGTACTGGAGCACGCCGATCGCGGCCATCGCGAGGCCTGCCTGCCACAGGATCGAGGTTCGCGACCGGCCGGCAAGCAGCGTTCGCGGATCCTCACCGACGCGGAAGCGGCGGCCCTGCCAGTCACGAACCTCGCGCACGTCGTGCCCCTCGCGCACCTCGTGCACCTCGCCGGATCGCTGTTGATTGTCCATGTCCGACCCCTTCCATACTGTATGCATCGTGAGGCACAGTGACCTGGAGCACAAGAGATCGGGCTCGAACGAGCATCTGGACAACGGCTCGGCCGAGGAGTACGAAGTCTCCATACGGTATGCAGTATGGCGAATTCGGCATCCGTTCCTGCTCCGCGGCATATCGCGATCCGCGCATCCGACGACGAGGAGTGACCCCCACATGACCCAGACGGTCCGCGGCAACCCTGTTCAGGAGGACGCCGCCGGCTCGGCGGTCGACCGGTCGAGCATCTCGGGCGGTCATCTGGTTGCCAAAGCGCTCAAGGCCGAGGGCGTCGACACGATCTTCACCCTGTGCGGCGGCCACATCATCGACATCTACGACGGCTGCGTCGACGAGGGCATCTCCGTCATCGACGTCCGCCACGAGCAGGTCGCCGCGCACGCCGCGGACGGCTACGCCCGAATCACCGGGACCCCCGGGTGCGCCGTGGTCACCGCCGGACCGGGCACCAGCGACGCCGTCACCGGCGTCGCGAACGCGCTGCGGGCGGAGAGCCCGATGCTGCTGATCGGTGGGCAGGGGGCGCTGTCCCAGCACAAGATGGGTTCGCTGCAGGACCTACCGCACGTCGACATGATGTCGCCCATCACCAAGTTCGCGGCCAGCGTGCCGAGCACGGCGCGCGCTGCGGACCTGGTCTCGATGGCGTTCCGCGAGTGCTACGCAGGCGCCCCGGGCCCGTCGTTCCTCGAGATCCCGCGAGATGTGCTCGACGGTCGGGTCCCGCTCGAGCAGGCCCGCCTGCCCGAGGTCGGGCACTACCGCGCCTCCCGCCGTGCGCTCGGTGACCCGGCGGCGATCGAGCGGCTCGCCGAGCTCGTCTCGCGCGCCGAGAAGCCGTGCATCCTGCTGGGCAGCCAGGTGTGGACCTGCCGGGCCACCGACGCCGCGATCGAGTTCGTGCGCGAGCTGGACGTTCCCGCCTTCATGAACGGCGCCGGCCGGGGCACGCTCGCACCGAACGACCCGATGCATTTCCAGCTCGCCCGCCGACACGCGTTCAACGAGGCCGACCTCATCATCATCGTCGGCACGCCGTTCGACTTCCGGATGGGCTACGGCAAGCGCCTGTCCCCGACCGCGAAGGTCGTCCAGATCGACCTGGACTACCGCACCGTCGGCAAGAACCGCGACATCGACCTGGGCATCGTCGGCGACGCGGGCACCGTGCTGTCCGCGGTCACCGCGGCCGCGGCCGGGACCCGCCGTCCCGACCGGCGGTCCTGGATCCAGGAACTGCGCGCCGTCGAGGACACAGCGTATGAGAAGCGGCTTCCCCGCCAGCACTCCGATGCCTCCCCCATCGACCCGTACCGGCTGGTGCACGAGATCAACGAGTTCCTCACCGAGGACTCGATCTACATCGGGGACGGCGGCGACATCGTCACGTTCTCCGGGCAGGTGGTACAGCCCAAGTCGCCGGGACACTGGATGGACCCGGGCCCGCTGGGCACCCTCGGCGTCGGCGTCCCGTTCGTCCTCGCGGCCAAGCACGCGCGCCCGGACAAGGAGGTCGTCGCCCTGTTCGGCGACGGCGCGTTCAGCCTGACCGGCTGGGACTTCGAGACGCTGGTGCGCTACAACCTGCCGTTCGTCGGGATCGTCGGCAACAACTCGTCGATGAACCAGATCCGCTACGGCCAGGCCCAGAAGTACGGTGCGGACCGCGCCCGGGTCGGTAACACCCTCGGCGACGTCCGCTACGACGAGTTCGCCCGGATGCTCGGCGGGTACGGCGAGGAGGTCCGCGACCCCGCCGACATCGCCCCCGCGCTGGCGCGCGCACGCGAGTCCGGCAAGCCGTCGTTGATCAACGTCTGGGTCGATCCGGATGTCTACGCCCCCGGAACCATGAACCAGACGATGTACAAGTGATCGCCTTCTCGAGGGGAGCAGCGGGATGAACAACGCACTGGAAGGCATCCGGGTCCTGGACATGACCCACGTCCAGTCCGGACCGTCGGCGACGCAGGTTCTCGCCTGGCTCGGGGCTGACGTGGTCAAGGTCGAGGCCCCCACCGGGGACATCACGCGCGGTCAGCTACGCGACCTGCCGGACGCGGACAGCCTCTACTTCACGATGCTCAACTGCAACAAGCGCAGCATCACGCTGAACATGAAGAGCGAGCGCGGCAAGGAGATCTTCACCGAGCTCGTGAAGTCCTCCGACGTCATGGTGGAGAACTTCGGGCCGGGCGCGGTGGACCGGATGGGGTTCACCTGGGACCGGCTCCAGGAGCTCAACCCGCGCCTGGTCTACGCCTCGATCAAGGGGTTCGGCGATGGCCCCTACACCCACTACAAGGCCTATGAGGTCGTCGCCCAGGCGATGGGCGGCTCGATGAGCACGACCGGATTCGAGGACGGACCACCGGTGGCCACCGGCGCCCAGATCGGCGACTCCGGCACCGGTATCCACGTCGTGGCCGGGATCCTCGCGGCGCTGCTGCAGCGCGGCACCACCGGGCGCGGACAACGGGTCACGGTCGCCATGCAGCACGCCGTGCTCAACCTGTGCCGGGTGAAGCTGCGTGACCAGCAGCGGCTGGCGCACGGCCCGCTGGCCGAGTACCCGAACGACCACTTCGGCGATGAGGTCCCGCGGTCGGGCAACGCGTCCGGCGGCGGACAGCCGGGCTGGGCGGTCAAGTGCAAACCCGGTGGCCCCAACGACTGGGTGTACGTGATCGTGCAGCCGCCGGGCTGGGCGCCGATCAGCAAGCTGATCGGGCATCCGGAACTGACCGAGGACCCCGAGTGGGCCACCCCTGCGGCCCGATTGTCCAAGCTGGACAAGATGTTCCAGATGATCGAAGAATGGTCCTCTCAGCACGACAAGTGGGAGGTACTCGCTCAGCTCAACGCCGAGAACATTCCGTGCGGCCCGATCCTGTCCACCAAGGAGATCATCGAAGACGCATCGCTCGCGGACAACAACATGGTGGTGACCGTGGATCACCCGCAGCGCGGTTCGTTCCAGACCGTGGGCTGCCCGATCAAGCTCTCCGAGTCCCCTGTGAAGGTCGAGACCTCGCCGCTGCTCGGCGAGCACAACGAGGACGTCTACCAGGGCGAGCTGGGGATCGACGCGGACGAGTACGCGCAGCTGCGGTCGAACGGGGTGATCTGATCATGGCGGACTACGACCACGACACGGTGCGCGAGATCCTGGACAAGGCACGCGCCGAGGGCCGGACCTCTCTCACGGCTCCGGAGGGCAGGCGGGTCTGCACCGCCTTCGGCATACCGACGCCGGGCGAGGGCCTGGCCAGCACGGCCGACGAGGCGGTGGCGCTCGCCGGTGACATCGGCGGCCCGGTCGCGATGAAGATCGTCTCCCCGGACATCCTGCACAAGACCGAAGCCGGCGGCGTGCAGGTCGGCCTGCACGGCGACGCCGCCGTGCGACGGGCCTACGAGGAGATCCTGGCGAACGCCGGCGCCTACGACGCCGACGCCGCGATCGACGGCGTCCAGGTGCAGCAGATGCTCACCGGCGGCACCGAGGTGCTCATCGGCGCGACCACCGACCCGACGTTCGGCAAGGTCGTCGTGTTCGGCCTCGGCGGGGTACTCGTCGAGGTACTCAAAGACGTCACGTTCCGGATGGCGCCGGTCGACGCCGGCACCGCCCGGTCGATGCTCGACGACATCGCCGCGGCCGAGGTGCTGCAGGGTGCGCGCGGGGCCGACGCGGTCGACTCCGACGCGCTCGCCGACATCATCCACCGGCTCTCCGAGCTGGTCACCACGTTCCCCGAGATCAGCGAGTTCGACCTCAACCCGGTGTTCGCCGGGCCGCACGGCGCCTCGGCGGCGGACGTGCGGATCCTGCTGACGGCCGAGCAGCCGCCCGAACCGGTCCGGTACACCCAGGAGCAGATCCTGGCCACGATGGAACGGCTGATGCGCCCGCGGGCCGTGGCCGTGATCGGGGCATCGGCCGAGGACGGCAAGATCGGCAACTCGGTGATGAAGAACCTGATCAACGGCGGCTACGCCGGCACGATCTACCCGGTGAACCCGAAGGCCGATCAGATCCTCGGGATCACGGCCTACAAGACCGTGGCCGACATCCCGGGCGAGGTCGACGTCGCGGTGTTCGCCGTACCCGCCAAGTTCGTCATCCCGGCCGTCGAGGAGGTGGGCCGCAAGGGCATCCCGGCCGCCGTCCTCATCCCGTCCGGGTTCGCCGAGACCGGCCAGGTCGAGCTGCAGGAGCAGTTGGTCGCCACCGCCGCGCAGCACGGGGTGCGACTGCTCGGACCCAACATCTACGGCTACTACTCCACCCACGAGAACCTGTGCGCCACCTTCTGCACGCCCTACGACGTGCGCGGCGGGGTCGCCCTGACCTCGCAGAGCGGTGGCATCGGGATGGCCATCCTCGGCTACGCCCGCAGCACCATGATGGGCGTCTCGGCCATCGTCGGGCTGGGCAACAAGTCCGACATCGACGAGGACGACCTGCTGACGTTCTTCGAGTCCGATGACAACACCACGTGTGTGGCCATGCACCTCGAGGACCTCAAGGACGGCCGCGCGTTCGTCGAGACGGCCCAACGGGTGACAAGGAAGAAGCCGGTCGTCGTGCTCAAGGCCGGGCGCACCGCGATGGGGGCACGGGCCGCCAGCTCGCACACCGGCGCACTGGCCGGCGACGACAAGGTCTACGACGACATCCTGCGCCAGGCCGGTGTCGTCCGGGCGCCCGGGCTCAACGAGATGCTCGACTACTCGCGCGGGCTGCCGGCGCTGCCGACCCCGAAGGGCGAGAACGTCGTGATCATCACCGGGGCCGGCGGGTCCGGGGTGCTGCTCTCCGATGCCTGCGTGGACAACGGCCTGAGCCTGATGGAGATCCCGCCCGACCTCGACGAGTCCTTCCGGGCGTTCATCCCGCCGTTCGGCGCCGCCGGCAACCCGATCGACATCACCGGCGGGGAACCCCCGAGCACCTACGAGGCCACGATCCGCCTCGGGCTGGAGGACCCGCGGATCCACGCGCTGATCCTCGGGTACTGGCACACCATCGTCACCCCGCCCATGGTGTTCGCCGAGCTCACCGCGCGGGTGGTGGCCGAGGCCAGGGCCAAGGGCATCGACAAGCCCGTGGTGGCGTCGCTGGCCGGTGACACCGAGGTCGAGCAGGCCAGCGAGCACCTCTACCAGCACGGCATCGTCGCCTACCCCTACACGACGGAGAAGCCCGTGGCCGTGCTCGGCGCCAAGTACCGCTGGGCGCGGGCGGCCGGGCTGG
>JAKDNL010000197.1 GCA_030451825.1 Pseudonocardia sp.
GCCCCGTTGACCATGGATGGCGTTGGTGGCGGGGTCGTATGGATGGCGCCGCGCTGTCAGGGCGGCCGTTCGTTGCGTCAGTTGTCACGAGGGGCCGGTCGCGGTCGTAGCAGTCGTCGGGCCGGGTCGAGGTGTACCGACCGGTCATCGACACAAGTAGTCAGCGGGCAATTGCCGGTCGCTCTCAGCAGTTGTCTCACAGGCCTTGACAGGTTCCGGTACGGCGAGCCGGTGCGCGAGTACTTCCTGCGTCACCTGATCAGCGCCGACGCCGCCGTCCACGCCGAGGAGAGCCCACCCGGGCAGCGTCCCCGGGCCGTGACCTGGCGCGAGCGAGCCCCGGTCGGCAAGCTCGACCTGCTGCTGTCGCTGGACTTCCGGATGACCAGCACCACCGTGTTCTCCGACGTGGCGCTGCCGGCGCCCACCTGGTACAAGAAGCACGACCTGCCCAGTACCGACATGCATCCGTTCGTGCACGCCGGGCCGGCGCCCAATGGACGAGGACGGCCGCGACCGGCGGGG
Organism: Pseudonocardia sp.; assembly: GCA_030451825.1. Taxonomy (GTDB): domain Bacteria; phylum Actinomycetota; class Actinomycetes; order Mycobacteriales; family Pseudonocardiaceae; genus Pseudonocardia. Next base: position 526 of record JAKDNL010000197.1, read on the forward strand.
TGTGGCGCTGGAGACGTTCGTGGCGGTCGCTCGCTCGGGATCGCCGATGGCGGTCAGTAGTTCTCGGTGCGCAGCCGCCGAAGCGTCGGCACGGCGATGGGCGGCACGCCGGGAACCGTCACTATTCGGCAGTCGGTCAGCTCCATGCGGGCCTCCTCGTCGCCGGGTCGTGGGTCGAGCACCGAGGCCACGTGTGACCACGGCACGATCTCGGCCCGGAGCACGAACCGGATTCCCTCCGCCGAGACGATCGAGAGCGGAACCGCCCACAGGATTCCGACGATCACAACGGTCAGCGGCACCAACACGATCCATGCCGAGGTGCCGCCGAGAATCGAGAAGTACGTGCCGGACAGCAGCGGAACTCCCACGAGCAGGGTGATCCAGCTACGGGAGTAACGCGCGCCCCAGAATGGACCCAGGCACCTTCTGGGGCGACTCGTCGCACCACTCGACCCCACGGACCCATCCTACCTCCGCGCGGTCGCGGATCGTGGACCCTGTGAGCGGGATGCCCCTCCGGAGATCGACCCTCAGGTCACGCGTCGGGGTCGGTGTGGGGCAGTTCGTCGACGGCCAGGTCGCCCGGGCGGATGCGGTAGACCTGCAGGGCGTGGCCGTAGTACTTGTCGGTCTCACCGACCCAGTACATGCCCAGCCGGTCGGCGACCGCGATCGCTCTGGTGTTGGCCGGTAGCACCACCGCGAAGAACTCCTCCACGTCGTCGAGGGTGAATGCCCAGGCGATCAGGGCGGCGGCGGCCTCGGCGGCATAGTACTGACCCCACGCGTCGGGGCGAAGTTGAAAGCTGATCTCCAGGTCCTGCCGGTAGGGCGGGAGCAGCCGGACCGCCAGCCCGCCGACCACGACCCCGTCGGCGCGGCGTTCGATCGCCCACCGCCCGCGCGGCGGTGCCAGGTTGGCCTGTGCCTCGGCCCAGGCGCTCAGCACCGCCAGCATCGCGGCGGTGTCGCGAATGTGGTCGGCGGCCGGGGTCAGCCACCCGGTCACGTCGACGGCTCCGTAGGTCGCCAACGCGTCCTCGGCGTCCGACGGCGTCCACGGCCGTACCCACAGGCGATCGGTCGCCAGCGGGAACACGGGCGAGCCGCGAGGAGACCTATCCATTCGAGACGTCCTTTCTCGCTCTCGAGCGCTCCCGCGGTTCGGGGGCGATCAGCGACGGGTCACGGCATGGGTGTCGAGTGGCCGTACCTGTTCCGGTCGGCGACCTGCCGGGCTCGGGGCGCGGTCACCGGACCCTCCTTGTCAGCGGATCTCTCCTCAGGGTTTGTTCGGGTCGATCGATCCGAGGCCGGCACCCGGTGAGTGGCGGTCGATCGGGGTCTGTCGGGTGGTGTTGCCCCGGGCGTCCTGGATGGCCCGCCACACCCGCTGCGAGGTGCACGGCATCTCGACGTCGGTCACGCCCAGGTGGCGCAGGGCGTCGAGCACTCCGTTGACGATGGCCGGCGTGGAGGCGATCGTGCCGGCCTCTCCGACGCCCTTGACCCCGAGCGGGTTCGACGTGGCCGGGGTGCTGACCGTGTCGGTGTCGAAGTCGGGCAGGTCGGGGGCCGCGGGGATGGTGTAGTCGACGAACGTGCCGGTGACCAGGGTGCCCTGTTCGTCGTAGACGGCCTCCTCGAACAGGGCCTGCGCGATGCCCTGGGCCAGGCCGCCGTGCACCTGACCCTCGACGAGCATCGGGTTGACGATGGTCCCGACGTCGTCGACACACACGTAGCGGCGCAGCGTCACCCGGCCGGTGTCGGTGTCGACCTCCATCGCGGCCAGGTGCGTGCCGTGCGGGAAGGAGAAGTTCTCCGGGTCGAACACGGCGTCGGAGTCCAGCGAGGGCTCCATGTCGTCGGGGTAGTCGTGCGCGGTGAACGCGGCGAACGCCACCTCCTGGATGGTCTTGCCCTTGTCGGTGCCCCGGACGGTGAACCGGCCGGCCGAGAACTCGATGTCGTCCTCGGCGGCTTCGAGCAGGTGCGCGGCCAGCTTCGTGGCCTTGGCGATCACCTTCTCGCCGGCCTTGACCACGGCGATGCCTCCGACGCTCAGTGAGCGCGACCCGTAGGTGTCGAGGCCCTTCGGCGAGATCTGGGTGTCGCCGTGCAGGATCTCGACGTCCTCGAACGGCACCCCGAGCTGGTCGGCGACGATCTGGCTGAACCCCGTCTCGTGGCCCTGCCCGTGCGGGGAGATGCCGGTGATGACCTCGACCTTGCCGGTGGCCAGCATCCGAATACTGGCCGCCTCCCAGCCGCCGGCGCCATAGGACAGCGAGCCGAGCAACCGCGACGGGGCCAGGCCGCACATCTCGGTGAAGGTCGAGATCCCGATGCCGAGCTGGACCGGATCGCCCGAGCGGCGGCGCTGCTCCTGTTCGCGGCGCAGGCCGGCGTAGTCGAACCGTTGCATCGCCTTGGCCGTGGCCTGCTCGTAGTTGCCGGTGTCGTAGGTCAGGCCCGCGACCGTGGTGAACGGGAACTCCTCGTGGGTGATCCAGTTCTGCTGCCGCAGCTCCATCGGGTCCCGCCCGAGCTCGACCGCGAGCTCGTCGATGATCCGTTCGGCGCCGAACGTGGCCTCCGGGCGGCCGGCGCCGCGGTAGGCGTCGGTGGGCGCCTTGGTGGTGAAGATGTTGCGGCAGGTGAACCGGTAGGCGGGGTACTTGTAGATCGCGTTGAACATGAACGCGCCCAGGATCGGGATGCCCGAGCCGATCAGGCTGAGGTAGGCGCCCATGTCGGCCAGCAGGTGCACGTCCAGGCCGGTGACGGTGCCGTCGCGGCGGGCGGTGATCGTGATGTCCTGGATCTGGTCGCGGCCGTGGTGGGCCGCGAGCAGGGAATCCGAGCGGGTCTCGGTCCACTTGACCGGTTTGCCGAGCTTGCGCGAGACCAGGACGGCGAGCATCTCCTCGGGGATGATGGAGATCTTGCCGCCGAACCCGCCGCCCACGTCGGGGGCGATGACGCGCAGCTTGCTCTCCGGGATGCCGAGGGTGGCCGCGGTCATGGTGCGCAGGATGTGCGGGATCTGGGTCGCCGACCACATGGTGATCTGCTCACCCCCGGCGTCGACCACGACCGAGCGGGGCTCCATGAACGCCGGGATCACCCGCTGCTGGCGGAACCGGCGCTTCACCACGATCTGGTCCGGATCGGCCTCGGCGGCCGCGATCGCGTCGTCCACGCTGTCGCCGGTACCGGCCGCGGCGGAGTCGAACACCCAGGTGGCGCTGACGTTCGTGCCCAGTTCCGGGTGCACGAGCGCGGCCCCGTCGGCCGCGGCCGCCTCCTTGTCCAGCACCGGCTCGAGCGGGTCGTAGTCGACCTCCACGAGGTCCGCCGCGTCGCGGGCGACGGCGGCGGAACGGGCCACGACGACCGCGACCCCCTCACCGGCGAAGTGCACGGTGCGGATAGCCAGCGGTGGGCGTTGCGGCGCCTTCTGGTCCGGGGTGACCGGCCACGCGCAGGGCAGCCCGATCGACTCGGCGCCGAGGTCGGACGCGGTGTAGACCCCGATCACCCCCGGCTGCGCCGCGGCCTCCGCCGAATCGATGCGCGTGATCGTGGCGTGCGCGAGCGGCGAGCGGACGACGTGGAGGTAGAGCGTGCCCGCCGGGGTGATCGAATCGGTGTAGCGGCTGCGCCCGGTGATCAGCCGGGCATCCTCCTTGCGGGGCCGGGCCGTTCCGACTTCGAGTGTGGCGGGTTCGGCGATGGTCGTCATGTCTGGTTACCTCCTTGGGCCACGGAGACCGTGGCGCTGACTTCGGACGGGCCGGTCGGCCCGCCGGCGGGCGGGGGACGATCTAGCTGGGGGTCGGCTTGTGCGCCGTCGGTCGCGGCCAGCGGCCGCCGGGCATGGGTCGGGTCGGGTGGCTGGTCCGAGGCCGGGCCGCCGGAGCGGGCTGCACGCGCAGGCGTCGCCGCGGTGGGAGCGGCAAAAGGTCGCTCGTCAGGGGGTGTGGCGGGTTCGAGGAAGCGCAGCAGCTCGACCGGGAAGGGGAGCACGAGGGTGGAGTTGTTCTCCGCCGCGGCCGCGACGACGCTCTGGAGCAGGCGCAGCTGCAGCGCGGCGGGGCGTTCGGCCAACGCCTCGGCGGCGTCGGCCATCTTCTGCGAGGCCTGCAGCTCGCCCTCGGCGGTGATCACCCGGGAGCGGCGTTCGCGTTCGGACTCGGCCTGGCGCGACATCGAGCGCCTCATCGGCTCGGGCAGGGTGACGTCCTTGATCTCCACCCGGTCGATGTGCACGCCCCATTCGGCGGCCGGATCGTCGATCAGCTGCTCGAGGCTCTGGTCGAGCAGTTCGCGGTGGGCCAGCAGGTCGTCGAGGTCGCGGGTGCCGATGATCGAACGCAGGGAGGACTGGGCGAGCTGCAGGATGGCCGCGCTGTGGTCCTCCACGTCGACGACGACCTTCACCGGGTCGACGACCCGGAAGTAGATGACCGCCTCGACCGTGACGGTGACGTTGTCGCGGGTGATGTCGATCTGAGGTGGCACAGGCAGCGTGACGATCTGCATGTTGACCTTGCGCAACCGGTCGGTGACCGGCGCGAGCAGCGCCAGGCCCGGGCCGCGGATACCGGGCCGGACCCGCCCGAAGCGGAGCACGACCCCCCGCTCGTACTCGGTGATGACCCGCACGCTGCACCCGACCAGCAACAGGATCGCGGCCAGGACCACGAGAGCGACGATCATGTCGCCCTCCGGTCGCTCGAGTCCGACCAGGCAGACCCGGACGTCGGCCCCTGGCCCGTCTCGGCCGCGCGGTCCTCAATCGTGATCGTTCTCAACGGGTCGAGGAGTGGCCGCCCCGGTGCGGTACCGGACATGCGCGCCCACATCGCGGACGCGGCCCCGATCGCGGCCTTCGGCCGGTGACGCCTGCGCCTGGAGGCGGCGTCGGAGTCCGGGCCCCGGGCCGTGAGGTGGACCTCGAAAGCGGGCGGTGTCGCCTGCGCGTAGTCGCTGATCATGATGGGCCTCCGCTCGGGGCGACCACTCGTCTGGAGGCCCGCCCACGAACATTTATATCGTAACACGATCTATCGTGAGACGATACACTGTGCGAAGGTGGCGGCACGGTCCCTCGGACGGGACCCGTCGGAGAACGTCACGGATCCGGACTTCGGGTGGGGGTGTTGATCGCGTTGGCCAGCAAGGACACCGGCGCGCCCCGGCGACTGCGCGATGCGGGCCTGCGGGTCACAGCGCCCCGGGTCGCCGTGCTCGAGGTGCTCGGCGGGCACCCGCACGCGAGTGCGGACACTGTGGCCGCGCAGGTGCGGAGCCGGCTGGGGCGGGTCTCCACCCAAGCCGTCTATGACGTCCTCGCGGCCTGCACCGAGGCGGGACTGGTCCGGCGGATCAGGCCGGCCGGCTCGGCGGCGCTGTTCGAGACGCGTACCGGCGACAACCACCACCACCTGGTATGCCGTCCCTGCGGGCGGACCACCGACGTCGACTGCGCCGGCGATGCATCGCCGTGCTTGATCCCTGATGACGACGCCGGCTATCTGCTCGACGAGGCCGAGATCGTCTTCTGGGGCCGCTGTCCGGACTGCCAGAAGTGCACGCACGACCCACCACGATGATCACGAGGAGGCGCGGCAGTGACGAGTTCGCAGCCCAAGCCCACGACAACCGATGCCGGGATCCCGGTCGCGAGTGACGAGCACTCGCTGACCATCGGGCCGGACGGCCCGATCCTGCTCCACGACCACTACCTGATCGAGCAGATGGCCCAGTTCAACCGGGAGCGGATCCCGGAGCGCCAGCCGCACGCCAAGGGCGGCGGGGCGTTCGGGACGTTCGTGGTGACCGGCGACGTCAGCGCCTACACCACGGCGGCGGTGTTCCAGCCGGGCGCGCAGACCGAGACGATGGCCCGGTTCTCCACTGTGGCCGGCGAGCGCGGCAGCCCCGACACCTGGCGCGACCCGCGCGGGTTCGCGACGAGGTTCTACACCTCCGAGGGCAACCTGGACATGGTCGGGAACAACGTCCCGATCTTCTTCATGCGCGACCCGCTCAAGTTCCAGCACTTCATCCGCTCGCAGAAGCGGAAGCAGGCCACCAACCTGCGCGACAACGACATGCAGTGGGACTTCTGGACGCTGTCGCCGGAGTCGGCGCACATGCTGAGCTGGCTGATGGGCGACCGGGGCATCCCGAAGAGCTGGCGGCACATGAACGGCTACTCCAGCCACACCTACAGCTGGATCAACGCCGAGGGCAAGGTCTTCTGGGTCAAGTACCACTTCAAGACCGACCAGGGCATCGAGTGCCTCACCCAGTCCGAGGCCGACCGGCTCGCCGGTGAGGACGGCGACTACCACCAGCGCGACCTGTACGACTCGATCGAGCGCGGGGAGTTCCCGAGCTGGACCCTCCACGTGCAGATCATGGCGTTCGCCGACGCCAGGACCTACCGGTTCAACCCCTTCGACCTGACCAAGGTGTGGCCCCACGGTGACTACCCGCTGGTCGAGGTCGGCCGGTTCACGCTGAACCGCAACGTCACCGACTACCACACCGAGATCGAGCAGGCGGCGTTCGAGCCGAACAACACGGTCGCCGGCACCGGCCTGAGCCCGGACAAGATGCTGCTGGCCCGCGGGTTCTCCTACTCCGACGCGCACCGCGCGCGGCTCGGGGTCAACTACCGCCAGATCCCGGTGAACCAGCCGAGCGTGCCGGTGCACAGCTACTCCAAGGACGGCGTCGGCCGCACGTTCAATGCCACCGACCCGGTGTACGCGCCGAACTCCTACGGCGGCCCGAAGGCCGACCCCGCGCTGACCGCCGAGGCGCTCTGGGCGGCAGACGGGACCATGGTCCGCTCGGCGTACACGCTGCACGCCGAGGACGACGACTGGGGTCAGGCCGGCACGATGGTCCGCGAGGTGCTCGACGACGCGGCCCGTGAGCGCCTGGTGGCCAACGTGGCCGGGCACCTGACGGGCGGGGTCTCCGAACCCGTCCTGCAGCGGGCCTTCGAGTACTGGCGCAACATCGACAAGAATATCGGCGACCGGATCGCCGACGCCGTGCGCAACGGCGGCTAGATGTCGGCCAGGTCCCGTCCTCGGTAGAGCTCACCACGGAGCGTGGCCCGGGGCGGCGCAGCTACGCCGGTCCCGGCCACATTCCTGTCTTGGGGTTGTCGTCGCGGTGGATCAGACCCGCAGCGGCGACCGCGCTCGAGCCGGATTTCACCGCTGAGGTACTGCAGCATCCGGTGCTCCGCATCGAGAAATCAGGAGGGCCGGGCCATCGGTCCGCCGCCGCAGGCCGGTCCGCCCCCTCCCGAACTGCCGACTCCCAGCAGCCAGGCATAGGCGAAGTGTGTGGTTTCGGGCCCCTGCGCGCCGCGGCCACAACGGCCACCGTCGATGGAGGCGCGTTCATCGCGCTGTCAGTGCTGGTGAGGAAGGTCCCGATGTGAACGAGCATGATGGGGTCTGCAGCCGCGGGAACGCCCGGTTGCAGGCTGCGGCCTGCCGGACCGCGGCGTGGCAGTTGCGCGCGCGGCCCGATGCAGGCGATCGACAGCAGGTACGAATCGCGACGAGCCGCCTCCTGGAAGCCCTCGCTGCCGCGCTGGCCCGCGACAGCGGCGCAATGCCCGCACCCGTGCGCCACGCCGCCTCGGCGCTGGTCCGGGCAACCCAATCCTGCGGGCCGACGCCGGCGGACGGGCGCAAGGTGCCCTTCACCGCCTCGATCAGGCTCGGACGGATGGGATGAACAAGCCAGATCGACGTGCACTGCTGATCCGCACCGCCGGCGTCGCGGGCTGTGCGGGTCTCACGTCAGCTCGCGGATCCCCGCGCCTACCGGGGTCGCAGCCGGATTCGAGACAGTCGCGTTCCGTCTCCACGACGGCACCGGTGGTCTGCCTGGACGTCGACCTCGACGCGGCCTTGTTGGCTGTCGGCGATCTCGATCTCCCAGGTCGGTTCTCCGGTTGGCCGAGTCGGGCTCGACGTTCGGCACGCGACCGCCGAACCGGTCGGTGGCGATCCGGCCGGCTCGGTCGGGTGTGACCTTGCCGGCTGCGGTCGTGGGCGCGGAGCCGGTGACGAGGAAGCGCGGGAGCCGGCTGCTGCGGTCCCGCCGATCCGCAGCCATCGACGGCGAGGTCCGCGGCAGCGGCGAGGGGCGCGGGTCGGGCGAGGCGGCGTGTGCTCATGCCGCTCATGGTGCTGGGTGACGCTCGAGTGTCCGCATGCGTCGGCGGGCCACGTCGGTGTCCGGGACCGATCGGTACTCGGCCCGATGCCCGGTGGCCTGGCGCAGGCTCTGATCGTCTCCGAGCCTCGCGGGCTGTGTCCCGAATCGCCCGGTGACCGTCCGGCGCGGGCTCAGCCGGGAATGGGGGCGGAGCGTTGAGGGCCCTGGTGCCGGGCGTCGGCAACCTGGCCCCCGGAAGTTGGCCGGTGGCACCGGTGCCCTTCGGCCGGCGGGCGAGGCACCGTGGGACCCGTTCGGCATCGGGCGAGCGACCACCTGAGGGGGCCTGTCGTGCTCAGCGATCACGAGCGGAAGGCGCTGCGGGAGGTCGAACGCCAGTTCATGGCCCAGGACCCGGACTTCATCCGGTCCTTCGAGGCTGCCGAGCACCCGTCGACCTACTCCATCCAGTGGATCTATGAGATGCCGTGGTTGGCGTACCGGATCGCGATCGGAATGGCGGTGGTGCTCGGGTTCCTGATGATGATCTCCGGGGCTCCATGGACGGCGATCCTGTTCGCCGCGCTGGCCGTGCTGGTCTTCAGGATCCAGAAACGCCGCAGCGAGATGGGCTGGAGCGAGCCACACCGGAGCGACGGATGAGCGCGCCATTCCCCAAGGTCCCGGCAGCCGCGCAGGTCACGCACGAGGTCGTACACGTCACCGGGATCGCCTCGTGAGCGGGGGCACGATGCGCCGTGTCGTCACCGACCGTGAGATCGGCGAGCCGTGCGACACGACGATCGGACCCCGGCCCCGCGTCGCGCCCGCCGATGCCGGTTGGCCACCACGGTCTGGCCGGGACGCATCATGACCGCGGTTGAACCGAAACCGGAACCGACACCGATTTCGCCGCGTCCGTATCCGGCGCGTCGGTCGGGCAAGGGATCCACGCTGCTGAAGATGCTGCGGACAACGGATCCGAAGGACATCGCGATCCTGTACCTGGTCACGACGTTCGCGTTCTTCATGGCCGGCGGCGCGATGGCGATGCTGATGCGGGCCGAACTGGCCCGGCCGGAGATGCAGTTCCTGTCCACCGAGCAGTACAACCAGCTGTTCACCATGCACGGCACGATCATGCTGCTGCTCTACGCGACGCCGACCCTGTTCGGCTTCGCGAACTACATCGTGCCACTGCAGATCGGCGCCCCGGACGTCGCGTTCCCCCGGCTGAACTCGTTCAGCTACTGGCTGTTCCTGTTCGGCGGGCTGATCGTGATGGCCGGGTTCCTGACCCCGGGCGGCGCGGCGGATTTCGGCTGGTTCGCCTACACCCCGCTATCCGGGGCGATCCACTCGCCGGGCATCGGCGGCGACCTGTGGATCATGGGGCTGATCGTGTCCGGGTTGGGCACGATCCTGGGCGGGGTCAACTTCATCACCACCATCGTCTGCCTGCGCGCCCCGGGTATGACGATGTTCCGGATGCCGATGTTTTGCTGGACCATCCTGGTCACCGCGATCCTGATCCTGATCGCATTCCCGGTACTGACCGCCGCCCTGTTCGCCCTCGCAGCCGACCGCCACATCGGTGCGCACGTGTTCGACCCGGCCAACGGCGGGGCGATCCTGTGGCAGCACCTGTTCTGGTTCTTCGGCCACCCCGAGGTCTACATCGTCGCGCTGCCCTTCTTCGGCATCATCTCCGAGGTCATCCCGGTGTTCAGCCGCAAACCCCTGTTCGGATACAAGGGGATGGTCTTCGCCACGATCGCCATCGCCGGGCTGTCGGCCACGGTGTGGGCCCACCACATGTACGCCACCGGCGCGGTACTGCTGGCGTTCTTCTCCGCCACCAGCTTCCTGATCGCGATCCCGACCGGCATCAAGTTCGTGAACTGGATCGGCACCATGTGGAAGGGCAAGCTCACGTTCGAGACGCCGATGCTGTTCGCGATCGGTTTCGTGGTCACGTTCCTGTTCGGCGGGATGACCGGGGTGCTGCTGGCGATGCCGCCGGTGGACTTCCACGTGACCGACACCTACTTCGTGGTCGCCCACTTCCACTACGTGCTGTTCGGCACGATCGT
>JAKDNL010000198.1 GCA_030451825.1 Pseudonocardia sp.
GTCAACGAGGTGCAGAACCCGGCGAGGGTCGGCGACTCGAAGAGCCGGTTCAGGCCGACGCCGCTCAGCCCGGCCGCCCGGAGCCGGGCGACGAGACGGGTCGCGACGAGACTGTCCCCGCCGAGGAGGAAGAAGTTGTCGTCCCGTCCGACGTCTCCGACACCGAGCAGCTCGCCCCAGGCACCGGCGACGAGTTCCTCGACGGGGCCCTCCGGTGCGGTACGCGCGGGATCGGCGACCGGCGCCGCGTCCAGCACGAGCCGCGACCGGTCGATCTTCCCGTTGGCGGTCAGCGGGATGGCGTCGAGCACGGTGAACGTCGCCGGCACCGCGTAGGCGGGCAGCCGTTCGGCGAGGAACGGGCCGAGCACGACGGAGTCGAGTGCCGGACCCGCGGTGACGAACGCGGCGAGCGCCCGGTGGTGGCGGTCCCCGCCGGCCACCGCGACGGCCGACCCGACGTCCGGGTGCTCGGTCAGCGCGGCTTCGATCTCGCCGAGTTCGATGCGGTGTCCGCGGATCTTGACCTGCTGGTCGCGGCGGCCGAGGAACTCCAGGACCCCGTCGGGGTGGTAGCGGCCGAGGTCGCCGGTGCGGTACCAGCGTTGTCCGTCGTGGTCGACGAACCGTTCGGTGGTCTTGTCGGGGTCGGCGCGGTAGCCGCGTGCGACGCCGGCGCCGCCGATCCAGAGTTCGCCGGGGACCCAGTCCGGGCGGTCGTGTCCGTGGTCGTCGACGACGCGGAACCGCTGGTTGGTCAGGGGGTGGCCGTAGGGGACCGATGTCCATCCGGAGGGTTGGTGTGCGGTGTCGAAGTGGTTGGACCAGATTGCGGCCTCGGTGGCGCCGCCGAGGGCGATGAGTCGACATCGGCCGTCGGTCGCGGTGGCGACCCGGTCGGGGAGGTCGAGCGGGACCCAGTCCCCGGAAACCATGGCCAGGCGCAGGCTCGGCGGGGCGTCGTCGGTGGCGGAGACGAGCAGCATGTCCAGCAGCGCCGGAACCGAGTTCCAGACGGTCACCTCGTGGGTGCGGCAGGCGTGCAGCCAGGCGTCGGGGTCGCGGCGCTGGTCCTCGGTGGTCAGGACGAGCGAGCCGCCGGCGCCGAGGAGCCCGAAGATGTCGTAGACGGACAGGTCGAAGTCCAGTGCGGACACGGCGAGGACCCGGTCGTCGGGGCCGACGTCGAAGCGTCGGTTGATGTCGTCGATGGTGTTGACGGCGGAGCGGTGGGTGATCTCGACACCCTTGGGTTCTCCGGTGGAGCCGGACGTGAAGATCACGTAGGCGAGGGAATCCGGGTCGACGGGCACCGGCGCGGCCAGTGTGTCCGCGGCCCCTGCCTCGGCGAGCACCGTCTCGGTGACCACGGTCCGGACACCGGCGGCGTCGAGGATCCGTGCCCGGCGGGCCGGTGGCTGGTCGATACCGACCGGGACGTACACGCCGCCGGCGGCCAGGACCCCGAGCACGGCCACGATCTGCCCGGGTCCGCGGGGGAGCGTGACCGCGACCGCCTCACCGAGAGCTACACCGGTCCCGCGCAGGTGCCCGGCCAGGCGCAGCGCCCGGTCGGCCAGCTCACCGTAGGTCGTCCGGCCGCCGTCGGAGATCAGCGCCGTCGCGTCCGGACGGATCGCGGCGCGGTCGACGAAGCCCTGGTGCAGCAGCGCCGTCGGCTCGGGAGCCGCCGTCGCGTTCACGGCGGCGCGGACGGCGTACTGCGTGTCCGGTACGAGGGTGGGCGGCGGGGTGTCCCACCCGTCGGTGCCCGCCAACCACTCCAGCCGGTGCCGGTAGGCGTCGAACATCGCGTCCAGGACACCCGGCGGGAACAGCTCGTCAACCGCGTCCCAGGACAGGACGAGGGCACCGCGCTGTTCCATCACCTGGTGGTCGAGCCACACCTGGGGGGTCTGCGAGACCCCCCAAACCTGCTGCCACGGGGTGTCGAAGGCCCGGTCGAACAGCTCGTCGTCCAGCCCGAGGGCGCTGGTGAACACGACCGGCATCGCCGCGCCGGCGGCACCGGCGACGCGGGCCAGCTCGCGCTGCACCGTCACCGCGGACACGTCCCGGTGCTGCAGGTCGCGCCCCAGCTGCGCGCGCATGCCTGTGGCGTCGGCGAGCCACGTCGCGCCGGGCTCCGGCTCGTGGGCGACCAGCAGCAGCGCGGTGAAGTCGCCGATCACGCCGGGGACGTCCGGGTGCACGTCGTGGCGGTCGAACAGGGTGAGGTTGACCGTGACATCGCCGCGCTCGCTCCAGGCGGCGAGCACCTGGGCGTAGCAGGTCAGCAGCACAACCGACGGGGTGAGCCCGTTCGCGCGGGCACGATCCTTGATCGACCGCCAGGTGGCGGCGTCCAGGTGGGTCTCGCGGCGCACGAACCGCGGCTGCGCCACCGTGGCCGGGTCGACGGCCAGCGGCAGCTTCGGCGCAGGTGGCAGGCCGGGGAGGCGCTCGGACCAGTACCGCTGCGCCTCCTCCCGCGCGGGCGGGTCGGCCTCGATGCCGGTCAGGCAGTCCCGGAACGTGATGCCGAGCGGCGGCAGCGCGGTGTCGAGGTCGCGGTACAGCGCCGACAGCTCGGCGAAGAAGATCATCATGCTGAGGCCGTCGAAGACGAAGTTGTCCAGGCTGACGCCGAACCGCAGGCGAGTCGTGCCGTCGGCGCCCGTGTGGCGGACGGCGCGGATGTCGAGCAGCGGCCAGTGGGTCAGGTCGACGACCTGGTGTGACATGCCGTCGCGCAGTGCGTGGAGCGCGGCGGTGGCATCGGTCCCGGTCCGGTCGGTGACCGGCACGGTGAAGCGGCCGACCGCCGGCAGTACCCGCTGCTGCCCGTCGGGGTCGACGACCGTGCGGAGCATGTCGTGGCGGGCCACCAGCCGGTTGCACGCCTCCTCGATCCGGGTCGGGTCGACGTCGCGTCCGTCGAACTCGAAGTAGCAGTGCGAGCCGACCTGGCCGAGCGTGAACTCGGCCTGCCTGCCCAGCCAGTACGCCTGCTGCACCTCGCTGAGGTCGAACGGCTCGTGGCGCCGGTCGGGATCGGGGACGAGCACACGGTCGGGGGTCGGGCCGTCGCAGGCGCGCAGGCCCGCGACGAACTCGGCGAGCACCGGGCTCCGGAACAGGCGCCCGAGTACGCCGGACGAGGAGTCGCCGGTCAGTCCCGCCCCGCGCAGCCGGGCGACGAGCCGGGTGGCGACGAGGCTGTCGCCGCCGAGCAGGAAGAAGTCGCCGTCCCGGCCGACCCGTTCGACGCCGAGCAGCTCGGCCCAGATTCCGGCGACCGCCTGTTCGGACGGCCCGCGGGGGGCGACGAACTCGGGTATCGCCGCGCCCGCCCCGAGCAGCCGCAGTACGCGGGCGCGGTCGACCTTGCCGTTCGCGCTGAGCGGGATGGCGGGCAGGATCGCGATCCGGTCCGGCACCATGTGACCGGGCACCTGCTCCGCGAGCCACGATCCCAGCGCCTGTGGGTCGGCGACCGGATGACCGGTCGGACGTGTGGCGCCGAGCAGCAGTGACGTGCCACGGGCGCGGATCGCGACGGCGTCCAGGCGGGCCGCGGTCAACGCCTCGGCCCACGCCGTCGCCGTGAGTAGCAGGCCCCGCGACACGGGGTCGCCCTCCAGCAACGGCACGGTGAGCAGGGACAGCGGCGCGAGCTCCGCCGGCTCCCAGGCGAGCAGGCGTCCACCGGGCGCGAGCAGCAACGACACGAGACGCCCCGCCCCGACCGGGTCGGGTTCGCGGTGCAGGGCGCCGATCGCGAGCACCACGTCGAACCGGTGCCGCAGCTCGTCCGGCACGGTTCCGCCGGGCAGCGCGACGAACTCGGCCCGGTGACCGGCCAGCCGGGTGCGGGCGGCGTCGAGCAGCGCGGGCGAGGGGTCGGTGAGGACGTAGTCGAGGTCGGTCGTCGCGGTGAGGAGGCGTTCGGCGCTCAGCCCCGAGCGCGCGCCCAACTCGGCGACGCGCAGAGGCCGGCCCAGGGACGCGGCGATCTCGGCCAGCCTGCCGGCGATCTCAGCCAGGGCGGCGACCGTCTCCGGGCGGGACGCCGCCTGCGCCTCCGGGGACAACAGCGGGTCGTCGAGGAGCGTCCGCGGATCCTGCTCGCCGCGGACGATCGCGGCCAGGTCGGGCCGACGGGCATCGAGCCCGGCGGCGACGGGGGCGAGGTGGGTTCCTGCGGCGCGCCGGGTCAGCTGCGCCCACAGTGCGTCGCCGGCGAGGTCGGCGTGCTGGGTACCGGTGCGGCCGCGGCCACTGAGCCAGGTCCGCCACGCGCGTGGCGTGTCCTCGCCCGCGAGGTCGTGGGTCAGAAGGCGGGCCAGCAGCACCTCGGCGAGCTCCGCCTCGACCTCGCGTGCCGGATCGGCGACCGGCGCCGGCTCCGTGAGCTGCGGTGCGGTGCACGGCTCCGGGACGGACTCGACGACGGCGGCGACGATCCGCCGCCGTTCGGCGTCGACGGTGGCGACGGCGTCCCGGACGTCCGGGTGCTCGCGTAGCGCGGTCTCGATTTCGCCGAGTTCGATGCGGTGGCCGCGGATCTTGACCTGGTGGTCGCGTCGGCCGAGGAATTCGAGGGTGCCGTCGGGGTGGTAGCGGCCGAGGTCGCCGGTGCGGTACCAGCGGTGCCCGTCGTGGTGGACGAACCGTTCGGCGGTGCGTTCCGGGTCGCCGCGGTAGCCCTGGGCGACGCCGGTGCCGCCGATCCACAGCTCGCCCGGTACCCGGTCCGGGCTGTCACGCCCCTGCTCGTCGACGACGCGGAACCGCTGGTTGGTCAGTGGGTGGCCGTAGGGGACCGACGTCCATCCGGGTGGTTGGTGTGCGGTGTCGAAATGGTTGGACCAGATGGCGGCCTCGGTGGCGCCGCCGAGGGCGATCAGGCGGCATCGTCCGGCGCCGGCCACGCGGAGCCGGTCGGGCAGGTCGAGCGGGACCCAGTCGCCGGAGACCAGGGCCAGCCGCAGGCTCGGCGGTGCGTCGTCGGTGGCGACGAGCAGCATGTCGAGCAGGGCAGGGACGGAGTTCCAGACCGTGACGCCGTGGGTGCGGCAGGCGCGGGACCAGGCATCGGGGTCGCGCCGGTCCTGCTCGGCGACGAGGACCAGTGCGCCGCCGGCGCCGAGCAGTCCGAAGATGTCGTAGACGGACAGGTCGAAGTCGAGGGCGGAGACGGCGAGTACCCGGTCGTCGGGTCCGACGTGGAAGCGCCGGTTGATGTCGTCGATGGTGTTGAGGGCGGCGCGGTGGGTGATCTCGACGCCCTTGGGCTCTCCGGTGGATCCGGATGTGAAGATCACGTAGGCGAGCGCGTCGGGGTCGAAGGGCACCGGGGCGGCGAGCGGCTGCGCGGCCGGATCGAGCACCTCGTCGGTGATCACGGTCCGCACGCCGGCGGCGTCGAGGATCCGTGCCCGGCGGGCCGGTGGCTGGTCGACCCCGACCGGGACGTAGACGCCGCCGGCGGCGAGGATCCCGAGCACGGCCACGATCTGGCCCGGGCCGCGGGGGAGCGTGACCGCGACCGGCTCGCCGGCGGCGAGGCCCTGCTCGCGCAGGTGCCCGGCCAGGAGCAACGCCCGGTCGGAGAGCCGGCCGTAGGTGATCCGGTCGGCACCCCACAGCAGGGCCGTCCGGTCCGGTTCGACCGCGGCGCGGGAGAAGAAGCCCTGGTGCAGCAACGCCGTCGGCTCCGGGGCCGCGGTCGCGTTCACCGCGGCCCGCACGTCCCGCTGCTCGGTGGGGAGGAGCGCCGGCGGGGTGTCCTCCCACTCGGCGTCGGCGAGCCAGGTCAGCAGACGCCGGTAGGCGTCGAACATGGTGTCCAGTAGGCCGGCGGGGAACAGGTCCTCGACCGCGTCCCAGGACACCACCAGGTCGCCCTGCAGCTCCATCACCTGCTGGTCCAGCCACACCTGTGGCGTCTGGGACAGGCCGCCGACCAGGCGCGGGAACCCCTCGGGCATCAGGTCGAACAGGTCGTCGTCCATGCCGAGGGTGCTCGTGAACACCACCGGCATCGCGGCCTCGGCCTGGCCGAGGATGCGGGCCAGCTCGCGCTGCACCCACACCGCCGACACCGACCGGTGATCGAGACCGGCGACGAGCTGTTCCTGCACACGCTGCGCCGTGCCGGTCCAGTCCCGGTCGTCGCCGGGCGTGTGCGCGACCAGCAGCAGCGACGTGAAGTCGCCCAGGACGTGGTCGATGTCGGGGTGCACGTCACGGCGGTCGAACAGCGTGAGGTTGACACTCAGCGGCCGCCCACCGCTGAACGCGGCGAGGACGTCGGCGTAGCCGGCCAGCAGGACGGCCGACGGGGTGAGTCTCCGGAGGCGGGCCCGGTCCTTGATGCGCCGCCAGTCCTCGGCGGGGATCGTCACGGTGCGTCGGGTGAACCGTGGTGCGACGATGTCGGCAGGGTCGGTCGTCAGCGGCAGCCGGGGGGCCGGTGGCAGCTCCGCGAGACGGTCGAGCCAGTAGCGCTCGTCCGCCTCGCGGACGGCCGTGTCGACGGGCAGGTTCTCGACGTAGTCCCGGAAGGACACGTCGACCGACGGGAGGGACGCGTCCGGATCGGCGTAGAGCGCGGCCAGCTCGGCCAGCACGAGCTTCACGCTCAGGGCGTCGAAGACCGCATAGTCCAGCGTGATGCCGAGCCGGGTGCGCCCGTCCGGGTAGTGCACCGCGCGGGCGGCGAACAGCGGCCACGAGGTGAGATCGAATATCGGCCGCGCCAGATCGGCCTCGATCCGTGCGGATGCGGAGTCCGGCCCGTCCGCCTCGACGACCGGGATCGTGAACCGGGCGACGTCGGGCAGGATCCGCTGCCGGCCGTCGTCGTCGATGACCGCGCGCAGCATCTCGTGGCGTGTGACGAGCCGGTTGAACGCCTCTTCCAGGCGGGGCACGTCGACCCGTTCGCCGTCCAGCTCCACGTGGTAGGTCGTGCCGACGCCGCCGAGGGCGAGCCCCGACGATTGCCCCAGCCAGTAGGCGCGCTGCACCTCGGTGAGTGCGAACGGTTCGTGCCGACGATCGGGGTCGGCCGCCAGCACGGGTTCCGTGGCGGGGGCGGGGGCGCCCGCATCGATCGAGGCGGCGAAGTCGGCGAGGACGGGGCAACGGAACAGGGCGGCCAGCTCTACCCCGGCGAAGCCGTTCGCGCGCAGCCGGGCGACCAGCCTGGTGGCGATCAGGCTGTCGCCGCCGAGCAGGAAGAAGTCGGCGCCGCGTCCGATGCCGGTCGCACCCAGTTCGGCGGACCAGGCGTCGGCGACGGCCGTCTCGACCGGGCCGTCCGGCGGGACCGGCGCGGCCTCGGGCTCGGCGGCGTCAAGATCGAGCACCATCCGGTCGAGCGCGGCGCGGTCGATCTTTCCGTTGGGGGACAGGGGAAGCTCGGCGACGACGTGCCACCGGTCGGGGATCATGTAGGCGGGGAGCGCGGCCCGTGCCGCGGCCCGGACGTCGTCGATGCCGGTGCCGGCGGCCCCGCGGTCGAGGACGATGGCGGCGGCGATCCGGCGGCCGCCCCGGGCCGTCACGGTGGCCACGGCCTGTGAGACACCGGGGTGGTCGCGTAGCGCGGTCTCGATTTCGCCGAGTTCGATGCGGTGTCCGCGGATTTTGACTTGGTGGTCGCGGCGGCCGAGGAATTCGAGGGTGCCGTCGGGGTGGTAGCGGCCGAGGTCGCCGGTGCGGTACCAGCGGTGCCCGTCGTGGTGGACGAACCGTTCGGCGGTGCGTTCCGGGTCGCCGCGGTAGCCCTGGGCGACGCCGGTGCCGCCGATCCACAGCTCGCCCGGTACCCGGTCCGGGCTGTCACGCCCCTGCTCGTCGACGACGCGGAACCGCTGGTTGGTCAGTGGGTGGCCGTAGGGGACCGACGTCCATCCGGGTGGTTGGTGTGCGGTGTCGAAATGGTTGGACCAGATGGCGGCCTCGGTGGCGCCGCCGAGGGCGATCAGGCGGCATCGTCCGGCGCCGGCCACGCGGAGCCGGTCGGGCAGGTCGAGCGGGACCCAGTCGCCGGAGACCAGGGCCAGCCGCAGGCTCGGCGGTGCGTCGTCGGTGGCGACGAGCAGCATGTCGAGCAGGGCAGGGACGGAGTTCCAGACCGTGACGCCGTGGGTGCGGCAGGCGCGGGACCAGGCATCGGGGTCGCGCCGGTCCTGCTCGGCGACGAGGACCAGTGCGCCGCCGGCGCCGAGCAGTCCGAAGATGTCGTAGACGGACAGGTCGAAGTCGAGGGCGGAGACGGCGAGTACCCGGTCGTCGGGTCCGACGTGGAAGCGCCGGTTGATGTCGTCGATGGTGTTGAGGGCGGCGCGGTGGGTGATCTCGACGCCCTTGGGCTCTCCGGTGGATCCGGATGTGAAGATCACGTAGGCGAGCGCGTCGGGGTCGAAGGGCACCGGGGCGGCGAGCGGCTGCGCGGCCGGATCGAGCACCTCGTCGGTGATCACGGTCCGCACGCCGGCGGCGTCGAGGATCCGTGCCCGGCGGGCCGGTGGCTGGTCGACCCCGACCGGGACGTAGACGCCGCCGGCGGCGAGGATCCCGAGCACGGCCACGATCTGGCCCGGGCCGCGGGGGAGCGTGACCGCGACCGGCTCGCCGGCGGCGAGGCCCTGCTCGCGCAGGTGCCCGGCCAGGAGCAACGCCCGGTCGGAGAGCCGGCCGTAGGTGATCCGGTCGGCACCCCACAGCAGGGCCGTCCGGTCCGGTTCGACCGCGGCGCGGGAGAAGAAGCCCTGGTGCAGCAACGCCGTCGGCTCCGGGGCCGCGGTCGCGTTCACCGCGGCCCGCACGTCCCGCTGCTCGGTGGGGAGGAGCGCCGGCGGGGTGTCCTCCCACTCGGCGTCGGCGAGCCAGGTCAGCAGACGCCGGTAGGCGTCGAACATGGTGTCCAGTAGGCCGGCGGGGAACAGGTCCTCGACCGCGTCCCAGGACACCACCAGGTCGCCCTGCAGCTCCATCACCTGCTGGTCCAGCCACACCTGTGGCGTCTGGGACAGGCCGCCGACCAGGCGCGGGAACCCCTCGGGCATCAGGTCGAACAGGTCGTCGTCCATGCCGAGGGTGCTCGTGAACACCACCGGCATCGCGGCCTCGGCCTGGCCGAGGATGCGGGCCAGCTCGCGCTGCACCCACACCGCCGACACCGACCGGTGATCGAGACCGGCGACGAGCTGTTCCTGCACACGCTGCGCCGTGCCGGTCCAGTCCCGGTCGTCGCCGGGCGTGTGCGCGACCAGCAGCAGCGACGTGAAGTCGCCCAGGACGTGGTCGATGTCGGGGTGCACGTCACGGCGGTCGAACAGCGTGAGGTTGACACTCAGCGGCCGCCCACCGCTGAACGCGGCGAGGACGTCGGCGTAGCCGGCCAGCAGGACGGCCGACGGGGTGAGTCTCCGGAGGCGGGCCCGGTCCTTGATGCGCCGCCAGTCCTCGGCGGGGATCGTCACGGTGCGTCGGGTGAACCGTGGTGCGACGATGTCGGCAGGGTCGGTCGTCAGCGGCAGCCGGGGGGCCGGTGGCAGCTCCGCGAGACGGTCGAGCCAGTAGCGCTCGTCCGCCTCGCGGACGGCCGTGTCGACGGGCAGGTTCTCGACGTAGTCCCGGAAGGACACGTCGACCGACGGGAGGGACGCGTCCGGATCGGCGTAGAGCGCGGCCAGCTCGGCCAGCACGAGCTTCACGCTCAGGGCGTCGAAGACCGCATAGTCCAGCGTGATGCCGAGCCGGGTGCGCCCGTCCGGGTAGTGCACCGCGCGGGCGGCGAACAGCGGCCACGAGGTGAGATCGAATATCGGCCGCGCCAGATCGGCCTCGATCCGTGCGGATGCGGAGTCCGGCCCGTCCGCCTCGACGACCGGGATCGTGAACCGGGCGACGTCGGGCAGGATCCGCTGCCGGCCGTCGTCGTCGATGACCGCGCGCAGCATCTCGTGGCGTGTGACGAGCCGGTTGAACGCCTCTTCCAGGCGGGGCACGTCGACCCGTTCGCCGTCCAGCTCCACGTGGTAGGTCGTGCCGACGCCGCCGAGGGCGAGCCCCGACGATTGCCCCAGCCAGTAGGCGCGCTGCACCTCGGTGAGTGCGAACGGTTCGTGCCGACGATCGGGGTCGGCCGCCAGCACGGGTTCCGTGGCGGGGGCGGGGGCGCCCGCATCGATCGAGGCGGCGAAGTCGGCGAGGACGGGGCAACGGAACAGGGCGGCCAGCTCTACCCCGGCGAAGCCGTTCGCGCGCAGCCGGGCGACCAGCCTGGTGGCGATCAGGCTGTCGCCGCCGAGCAGGAAGAAGTCGGCGCCGCGTCCGATGCCGGTCGCACCCAGTTCGGCGGACCAGGCGTCGGCGACGGCCGTCTCGACCGGGCCGTCCGGCGGGACCGGCGCGGCCTCGGGCTCGGCGGCGTCAAGATCGAGCACCATCCGGTCGAGCGCGGCGCGGTCGATCTTTCCGTTGGGGGACAGGGGAAGCTCGGCGACGACGTGCCACCGGTCGGGGATCATGTAGGCGGGGAGCGCGGCCCGTGCCGCGGCCCGGACGTCGTCGATGCCGGTGCCGGCGGCCCCGCGGTCGAGGACGATGGCGGCGGCGATCCGGCGGCCGCCCCGGGCCGTCACGGTGGCCACGGCCTGTGAGACACCGGGGTGGTCGCGTAGCGCGGTCTCGATTTCGCCGAGTTCGATGCGGTGTCCGCGGATTTTGACTTGGTGGTCGCGGCGGCCGAGGAATTCGAGGGTGCCGTCGGGGTGGTAGCGGCCGAGGTCGCCGGTGC